>NZ_RZPI01000077.1:0-12485 GCF_003998715.1 Mesorhizobium sp. M7A.F.Ca.CA.002.15.2.1 | reverse complement strand
CCGTGACCCGGTGCGCCGCGATATCACGGGTGGCGGTAGCGGCAACCGTAAGCGTCCTGCCGTCGATGTCCGCCTTCGAGGAAAACTCCATGCCGCCCGGTCCCGACTGCACGACGGTGGCGTCGGTGATCTTGACGAGCTTGATCGCTCCGGTTTCGGGCAGCACGAATTCGACATTGCGAAGATCGATGCGACGCAGCGAATCCTCCCGCACGGCATCGAGTGCGTGGTTGATGTTTCCGAACACCGCGGCGGACAGCTTCTCCGGATCGATGAGGCCGTCCGCATTGCGCAGGCCGGCGGTCCAGTCGCCGCCTGACGGCATCGCCGCCACGACGATGCGGGCATCCGAGATCCTGGCGCTGGTCAGCCGCACATCTCCCCACAGCAGCGGGAACAGACGCACGCCGAAGCGCACGCGGCCGGCATCGGCCATCGGCTTGCCGTCTGATGTCTTCAAGCTGACGTCGCTGACCTGAAGCGCGATGAAACTCGAACCGTCGAGCGTGATGCGGGCAGGCCCGACCGCGACATTGACATCGACGCCCGCCAGTTTCTCAAGCGCCGTTTCCGCCTCGGCGCGAAGCCGGTCGGCTCCGATGCCGGAGGCGCCAACCAGATAAACGAGCACGGCGGCCAGCAGCACGAAAGCGACCAGACCGGCGAACAGTCGCGACAGGATGCGAAAACCGCGTCCGATCGACGCCTGACCAAGCGGCGGCACACGGCAGGCGGACGGAAAGGTCCCCAGGTCGGTGATCTCATCACGCCTGAACCGGATCTTCTCGTGCTGCGGTCGCTCCTGATCCACGCAATTTTCCGTTGTACGAACTCGATCGTGGACGAATCCCCGTCCGACACTATATCGGTGTGGCTTCGCGCGTAACCTCAAACAAGGGCATCGGTATGGCTGACCTCGACGTAGGCGATCTTGCGCCGCAATTTGACCTGCCGCGGGACGGCGGCGGATCGGTCAGCCTTGCCGCATCGTCCGGCAAGCCCATCGTGCTCTATTTCTATCCGCAGGACGACACAACAAGCTGCACGCAGGAGGCGATCAGCTTCTCGCAGTTGAAGCCGGAGTTCGAGAAGGCCGGCGCCGTGGTGATCGGCCTGTCGCCCGACCCCGTCAAGAAGCACGACAAGTTCAAGTCGAAATACAATCTCACCATCGACCTCGCCGCCGACGAGGAGCGCACGGTGATCGAGGCCTACCATCTGTGGGTCGAGAAATCGATGTATGGCCGCAAGTATATGGGCGTCGAGCGCGCGACGTTCCTGATCGGCCGCGACGGGCGGATCGCCAGGATCTGGCGCAAGGTCCGCGTCAAGGGCCATGCCGAAGAGGTGCTCGAGGCCGTTCGAGCGCTTTGAGGTTTGCCGGCGAGGCTGGCCCAGGTTCCCTTGCAACCTTACGCACGCCTGGCGGGCAATCGCTGCGAGCAAGCTATCGCTGCAAGCCTTTGTTAACCCTAATAATGTGTAATCAAGCTGTCGTGGTGTCGTAAACGAAAGCTTGGTCCCGTGAACGCAACCGGTCAGTCCGCAGTCTTCGGCAAGCGTAAGGAGCCCCATACGGTCATCATCGCCCGGGGCAACGAGATCAGGCATTTTACGATCCGACCGTGGCTGGCGGCCTTTATCGGCTCGGCGCTGGCCGCCATTGCCGTCGGCTACCTCATGGCCACCTCCTATCTCGTGCTGCGCGACGATTTGATCGGCGCCACAACGGCGCGTCAGGCGCGCATGCAGCAAGCCTATGAAGATCGCATTTCGGCGCTTCGCGCCCAGGTCGACCGCATCACCAGCCGCCAGTTGCTCGACCAGCAGCTGATGGAAACCAAGGTCAGCGAACTGCTTGAACGCCAGAGCCAGTTGAGCCAGCGTCATGGCCGCCTTGGTCCGCTGCTCGAACGCGCCGAGAGCGAGGTCGGCGCAGCGCCGGCCGAAGATCCGGCAGCGGCTGCGAAGCCGGACAAACGCGCCGAAGTGACCGGCAGCATCAAGGAGCCCGCGCGGAATTATGCGGTCGCCAGCCTGAGCGCCGATCTCGGCGCCGGCGACACAAGGCCGTTCTCGCTGTGGTCAACCCGCTCCGATCCGCTGCCCAATGATTCAGCCGCCGATCGTGCCGACAAGCTCTTCGTCTCGATCAACCAGTCGTTGAAATCCATCGAGAGCGATCAACTGACCCGCATCAGCACGCTTGCCGACAATGCCTATAAGAGCGCCGATGCCATCACCCAGGCGCTCGAGGCGGCCGGACTGCCCGTCGACAGCGACTTCGGCAAGGGCGACAGCGACGTCGGCGGACCGCTGATCCCGCTCGACAGTTCGATGATGTTCGACAGCAAGGTCAAGGAATTGGACGAAGCGCTTGACGCGCTCGACCATCTCAAGAAAGAAGCGCGCCAGCTGCCGCTGACCAACCCCGCGCCGGGCCACTCCGTCACCAGCCCGTTCGGCGTGCGCACCGACCCGATCCTCGGCACCGCGGCACTGCATTCCGGCATGGATTTCAGGGCGCCGATCGGCATGGCCGCAAAGGTCACGGCGCCCGGCACCGTCACCAAGGCCGGCTGGAACGGCGGCTATGGCCGCATGGTTGAAGTCGACCATGGCAATGGTTTTGCGACACGTTACGGGCATCTCAGCGAGATCGACGTGACCGTCGGCGAGAAACTGGACGCCGGCGCCGTCATCGGCAAGACCGGCAGCAGCGGCCGCTCGACCGGCCCGCATCTGCACTACGAAGTCCGCCACAATGGCGAAGCGATCGATCCCTTGCGCTTCCTCACGGTCGGCAAGAAGGTCGCCCAGTATCTGTAAGCGATCCCAGGCTCCTGCCCCATGCGCCGATGACCATCATGATGGCTGACTAAGGCGCTCCCGTAGACAGAAACGCCGTCGCTGCCGCAACCAGGGTGGTCGCGCCGACCTTCAACGCGGCCTCGTCGACACGAAACCGGGCGTGATGGAGCGGAAAGACCGATCCGATCTCCTCGTTCCGGATTCCCAGCCGAAAATAGACCGAAGGACGTTTCTCGCTGTAGTAGCCAAAGTCGTCCGCGATCGTCCATCCGGGCGTGTTGAGGACGTTGTCGGCACCGATGCAGGCCTTGGCGCTGGCGGCAATCAGCTCTGTCATCTCGACATCGTTGACGACGCCGGGTTCGCCCTTGTGGATGTCGACCTCGACACGCGCGCCGTGGCTCGTCGCCATACCCTCGGCTATCGTACGAACGCGGTGCCAGGCCCGCTCGCGGGTTGCATCGCTGCCGCTGCGGATGGTGCCTTTCAACGTGACCCTGCCGGCTGTGACATTGTAGGCGTTGCCGCCATTGATGGCAGTCACGGAAATCACCAGCGGATCGTACGGATCGGTCTCGCGCGAAACGATCTTCTGCAATTCGCTCACCAGGGAGCAAGCCACGGCCAACGCATCGACGCCTTCATGCGGTTTTGCCGCGTGTGCCGCCGAGCCGATGACGGCCACATCGAACGTGTCACAGGCCAGAGTGTAGGGACCGGAGCCGACGGCGATCTTGCCGGTCGGTGTGTACGGATCGACGTGGACGCAGATGGCGGCGTCGATGTCGTCGAGAAGCCCCTCTTCCACCACCCGCTTGCCGCCCGACGGTTCGTCCTCCTCCGCCGGCTGGAAGATCAGGCGAACGGTACCGCCAAAACTGTCCCGCGACTGGTGAAGATGCGCGGCCACCGCGAAAGCCATCGATGCATGGGCGTCGTGACCGCAGGCATGCATCACACCTGGATTCGTCGATGCATAATCGACGCCGGACTCCTCCTCGATCGGCAAGGCATCGATGTCGGCGCGAATGGCGATCTTTCGATTTGACGGCCTGCCGGCGCCGACAATATCGACGGCAAGGCCAAAGCCGGCGACGTCGCGAATGTCGACGATTCCCTGATCCACCAGCATCTGCCTGAGGTAACGCTGCGTGCCGGCCTCCTGGTTCGAAAGCTCGGGATTGCGGTGCAGATGGCGACGGACCTCGATCATCCGGTCGAGAATTCCGGCGTCGATATCGGTCGTCACGGTTTTCGCAACACCACCCGCCGTGGCCGAACCCTCAGGATTTGACATGGATCTCTCGCGGGAACTTCGTCAGGGTCTCGTGGCCGGTTTCGGTGACCAGGATGGTCTCGCTGACCTCGATGCCCCAGCCGTCCATCCACATGCCAAGGATGGAATGAACGACGTTGCCCGGTTCAAGCACCGTCTTGTCGCCCGGCCTGAGGCTGATCGTGTGTTCGCCCCAATCCGGCGGATAGGCGACGCCGATGGAGTAGCCGATGCGCGATTCCTTCTTCAGTCCGTAGCGCTGGATGACCTTGCGCCAGGCAGCTTCGACCGCTTCGGCAGTCGTTCCCGGCCTGACCGCGTTGAGCACCGCGTCCATGCCCTCGATCACCGCTTTGGCGGTATCCGAGACATTTGTCGGCGTCTTGCCAAGCTGCATGGTCCTGGCGAGGCCGGCGGCATAGCGGCGGCAAACGCCGGCAAGTTCCAGCGCAATCGTCTCGTTTTCTCCAAACCGCCTGTCGCTCCACATGATGTGCGGCGCCGAGGCATTCTCGCCACCGAGGATTGTCGGCGGAAGCGCTGTGATGTCGCCGGCAAAATCCGGGCTGCCCGCGATCTGCGCCGCCTGGATGGCGGCGATGGCGTCGCATTCGCGAACGCCCGGCGCGATCACCTCGAAGGCTCGCGTGACGGCAGCTTCGGCGAGCGTCGATGCCTTGCGCAAATAGGCGATCTCCGGCGCCGATTTGACCGCCCGGATCCAGTTCACCAGCAGGTCGGCATCGTGCCATTTTGCATTGGGAAGTCCGGCGACAAGCCGGGCGTGCGCCTTGGGGGAGAAATAATAGGCTTCGAGTTCGATGCCGATATGGCGACTCCCCCAGCTCTTGGCGACAATCCAGTTCGCAATCCAGTCCATGGGATGGCGATCGCCTCGCTGGACATGGTCTTCCGGAAAGCCGACCACGTTTTCCGGTTTCATCCAGGCTGTCAGAAGACCGCCGGCCGCATCCATGGCGCGCCCGATCCAGACCGGCTCGACCTCCTCGATTGGAACCAGCACCATTTGCGGCGTGTAGAACGACCAGCCGTCATAACCGGTGATGTAATGCTGGTTGGCAACGTCGTTGACGACAAGAAGCTCGAGACCGCGCTTGGCCATCTCGGTGCGGATCTTGCGAAGCCGCTGTCGGTACTCGTCGCGGGCAAACGGCAATTCGATCATCTTTGCTCCTGCTTTGTCATCAACGGTCGCGGGTTCGCTCACCATTGAAGAGGTTTCGCCATGGCGGCAATCGGCCAGGGCGGCGTGTGGGCAGGTCCTGAATCGGGTACGTCCATACCCGGCCTTCCCAAGATTTGTGTTTCATTATCATTTATTTTTGAATTCCATTTGACTGAATAAATAAGCGGTGCCAAGCTATCCTCTCCTAAGGGGCGCAAGGCATGGCACTGCGGGGGACCAATCAGGAGTTCGGGCGGCCATACAACCGGCGCATCGTGCTTGAGTCCATCCGCCTGCACGGGCCGATCGCGCGCGGCGAGATCGCCCGGCGCGTCGGCCTCACCGTCCAGACGGTATCGACCATCGTTCGCGAACTGGAAGATCAGGACTACATCCTGTCGCTGCGCGAAGAGCCGAGGGGGCGCGGCCTGCCGCCGGCGACGCTCCGGATCAACCCCGAGGGCGGCTATGCCGTGGGTATCCACATCACTCCGCTTGGTATCAGCGCCGCCTTGATCAATCTGAGCGGCGACGTGATCGAGAGCATCTACCGCGAAGCGCCGAACGCGACGCCGGACCGCGCCTTCGAGTTGATCGGGGCGATGGTGGTGGAATTGACCCGGCTGCGGGCTGGCGGACGGGTGCTGGGGGTCGGCATGGCCCTGCCCGGCCCATTCGACGTGGAGTCCATGAGTTTCGTGGGGCCGACCACCATGACCGGCTGGAAGGATGTCGCGCTGCGCGAACGGCTGGCGGCCTCCACCGGATTGCCGGCCTTCTTTGAAACCGATATGGCCGCGGCCGCCATGGGCGAGCGCCTTTATGGCCTCGGCGCCCAGTTTTCCGAATATTACTATCTCTATTTCGGCGTCGGCCTTGGCGGCGTCATGGTTCATGACGGCAGCGCCTTGCGCGGCGCCTGGGGAAATGCCGGCGAGATCGGACACATTCCCGTCATTCCCGGCGGCGAGGCCTGCCCGTGCGGCAACAGCGGCTGCCTCGAAAGATATTTGTCGCTCGAGGCGCTCCGGCGCTGGAACGGCAGCGAGGCCGACTGGGTGGCCGAAGTCGCACCGATCTTTCACAACGCCGTCGCCGTCATCGAGAACCTGTTCGACCCGGAGACGGTCATCCTCGGCGGGCTGGCATCCACCGACCTGCTCGAAATGCTGGCTGGTTCGGCCGCAGGCCTGCACAACTCCGTCTCGGCCCGCAAGGACCGCACGACGCCCAGGGTCGTGGTCGCGCGCGGCGGACAGCATTCCGTGCTGCGCGGCGCCGCCGCCCTGGCGGTTTCCGGGGTTCTGTCACCTCGCTTCGGGCAGATGTTCGCGGCCGAACGCGAACGCGAGCGCGACCTTCTCAAAGGCAGGGAGATTGCGGCATGAGTGAACCCCTGCTGGTGCTCGACAACGTCACCAAGAACTATGGCGCGATCGAAGCGCTCAAGGGGATCAGCTTCTCGATCGACAAGGGCGAGGTCGTGGCGCTGCTGGGCGACAACGGCGCCGGCAAATCGACACTGGTGAAGATCATATCAGGCGGACTGGAGCCGACATCGGGCCGCATGCTGTTCGAGGGCAAGGAATTCCTCGCCAAATCACCGGCCGAGGCCAAGGCGGCCGGCATCGAGACCGTCTACCAGGATCTCTCGCTGTGCACCAACGTCGACGTGGTCGCCAATTTCTTCATGGGCCGCGAGATCACCCGCAAGTTTCTCGGCATTCCCGTGCTTGACGAGCGCGCCATGGAAGCCGTCGTCGGAAAGGCGCTGGCCAATGCCGGCACCCGCATTCCCTCGCTGCGCGCCAATGTCGAGCATCTTTCGGGCGGCCAGCGGCAAGCCATCGAACTCAACCGCTTCGTGCACTGGGGCGGCAAGCTGGTGCTGCTCGACGAACCATTCGCCGCCCTCGGTGTCGAACAGACGCGGCGCGGTCTCGACATGATCCGCCAGGTGGCCAACCAGGGCATCGGCGTCGTCATCATCACCCATATCATGCAGCAGGCTTTTCAGGTCGCCGACCGGATCGTGGTGATCCGCCAGGGCGTCGTGGCCGGCGATGTCGCACGCAATAAAACAAGTCCCGACGCGGTGATCAACATGATCACCGGTGAGACGCTTGCCGGTGCCGGACCGACAGGCTGAGGGACAAAAGAGGGGTCCGGCTTAAGAGGAGCGAACGACATGAAGCGAATACTTCTTGCTGTCTTCGGTATCCTTGCACTGGCCTTTGCCACGCTCACGCCGGCATTCGCCCAGTCCAAGGGTATCGTCTACTATATGGTGCCGACCCTGCTGGACGAGTTCCAGACCGGCTCGGTGAGCGCGCTGGAACTGTTCCTGAAGCAGACCGGCTACGAGATGAAGACGCTGAACGCCGACAACAAGACCGACGCCCAGCAATCGCAGATGAACGATGTCATCGCGCTGAAGCCGGCGGCCATCATCCTGGCTGCAGTCGACTTCAATGCGCTGAAACCGTCCATCGAAGCCGCGCGCGCCGCCGGCATCCCGGTGGTCGAGTTCGACCGCCAGATCACCTCGACCCCGTCCGACTTCACCTCTGTCGCCGGAACGGTCGAGATCGGCTACGTCGCCGCGGATCAGGCCGAGAAGCTGCTGAAAGCCAAGAACGGCTCGGTGAAGGGCAAGGTTCTGCAGGTGCTCGGCGACCCCGGCGATCCCTACACGCTCGACATCCAGAAGGGTTTTGAGGAGAAGCTGAAGGCATTTCCGGCCGTCAAGATCATCTCGCTTCCGGCCATGCAATGGGAAGCCAGCAATGCCGGCACAATCGTTGCCGACCAGATGCTGGCCAACCCCGACATCGACCTGATCTTCAGCCATGCCGCGCACCTATCGGTCGCCGCCGTCGCCTCGCTCGAGGCGGCCGGCAAGAAGCCGGGCGACGTCATGCTGATGAGCTCGAACGGCGCTCCGGTCGGCCTCGACCTGATCCGCAAGGGCTGGCTCAACGCCGAAATCGAGCAGCCGCTTTACGCGCAGGCCGCGGCTGTCGCCATGTTCATGGACAAGATCGTCAAGAAGCAGGAAATCAAGCCCGGCGAATACGACGTGCTCGGCCTGAAATCGACCGTGACCAAGGAAGCCTGGGGTCCGAACATCAAGATCCCCGGTGCAGCGATCACCAAGGAAAACGTCGATAATCCGGCCTTCTGGGGCAACCAGAAGCCGCCGACGGACACCGTCAAGTCGGTCGAATAGTCATCTGAAAGCGCTCCGGGCCGTAGCGGCCCGGAGCCTGCCTTTCACACCGCCGCGTCCGAAAGGATGCCGTGGCGAATTTGAATCCGCGCCTGAACCCGACGAAATCGAGTTGATTTCGCGGGGGCGCCAACCGGATCAACCCATGAACCCGCGCACACGCAAAGCCCTGGAGTTCGTACTCGACAACCTCGTCTGGTTCATGCTGCTGTTCGTGCTGGTGGTCTTCTCCATCTTCGTCCCGAACTACTTTCAGCTCGGCATCTTCGCCAATATCATCGAGGCTTCGAGCGTGCTCGGCGTCATGTCGATCGGCCTGGCGCTGGTGATCATCGCCGGTCACATGGATCTGTCGGTCGAATCCGTCGCAGCGCTCAGCGCCATGGCGGTCGGCATCCTGTTTTGCTCGTCGGGCATCGGCATGGGCGTGCAGCTGCATCCCGAGTGGCTGATGGTTCCGGTTTCGCTGCTGCTGGCGCTGGCAGTCGGGGGTCTCATCGGCGCCTTCAACGGCTATCTGGTGGTCAAGGTGAAGATGAGCGCCTTCATCATCACGCTGGCGTCCTACATCTGGGTGCGCGGCCTCGTGTTGGTCGTGTCGGGCGGCCGCTCGGCGCAGGACCTGGCGCCGGCCATCCGCTGGTTCGGCATCCAGCGCCTTGTCGGCCTGCCGCTCACCGCCTGGATCGCGGTTGGCTGTTTCGTGGTCTTTTCGCTGATCATGGCCAAGACGCCGCTCGGCCGGCATCTGGTGATGATCGGCGGCAACGAGACGGCGACCTTCCGCGCCGGCATCCGGGTGAACCGCAATCTCATCATCGCCTTCGTGCTCGCCGGCGATGGCGCCGGCCTGGCTGGCTGGCTGCTGGCGATCCGCACGTCGGGCGCCACCGCCAATCTCGGCGTCGGCTTGCTGTTCAACGCCTTCGCCGCGGTCGTCATCGGCGGCGTCAGCCTCAAAGGCGGCGTCGGCACCCTCCCCGGCGTCTATGCCGGCGTGCTTTTGCTCTCGGCCATCAACACGGCGATCAATTTGATGGGCCTGCCGGCCAATTTCACCCAGGTGATTCATGGCCTGCTGGTGCTGGCCGCGGTGCTGCTCGACGCCTTCAAGCAAACCATTCGCCAAAGACTCGCATGACAGGACGGCTCGCATGACAGGACGGCTAAAAGACAAGGTGGCGCTCATCGTCGGCGCCGCCCGCGGCATCGGCAAGGGCATTGCGCTCCGCTTTGCCGAAGAGGGGGCGCGGCTGGTGCTCGCCGACACCGAAGTCGAGGCCGGGCAAGCGACCGCTGGCGAGTTGGGCGTCCCCTTCATCCGCACCGACATCTCGCAAATGAGCGACGCCAAGGCCGCCGTGGCGCTGGCGCTGAAGCAGCATGGCCGTCTCGACATCATCGTGCAGAATGCGGGCATCTATCCCTGGCAGCTGATCGAGAACACCAGCGCCGACGACTGGGACCGCGTCATGGCGGTCAATCTGCGCGGCACCTTCAATGCCAGCCGCGCGGCCCTGGTGCCGATGAAGGCGCAACGCTTCGGCCGCATGCTCTACACCTCCTCCATCACCGGTCCGCATGTCACCAGCCCGGGCCATGGCCACTATTCGGCCAGCAAGGCCGGCATCAACGGCTTCATCCGCGCCGCGGCACTGGAATTCTCCGGCTACGGCATCACCGTCAACGGCGTCGAGCCCGGCAACATCCTGACCGAAGCGATCGAGCTGCATCGCGGCGAGGCGTTCATCAAGAACATGGAGGATTCCATCCCGCTTGGCCGCCTCGGCAGCCCGCGCGACGTCGCCAATGCCTTCCTGTTCCTCGCCTCGGACGATGCCAGTTACATCACCGGCACGACCATCGTCGTCGATGGTGGCCAGTTGCTGCCCGAAGGCAGCGATTTCCGGCTCGTTCCGCCATGATCATCGATTTCGGCGATGGCTTCTTCCTGCGCCAGGCGACCGAGGCCGACCATCCAGCACTTGCCATGATCTGCCTCAAGACCGGTGATGCCGGCCAGGATGCAACCGGTCGCGAAGACGCTCCGGATCTGTTGGGCCAGATCTACACCATCCCCTACCAGGTGCTGGAGCCCGACCTCGCTTTCATCGTCGATGGGCCAACGGGCGCCGCGGGCTATCTGCTGGGTGCAAAAGACACAAAGGCTTTCAATGCAGGCCTGGCAGCAAAGTGGTATCCGCGCCTTCGCGCGCAGGTGACCGATCCCGGACCCGACCGCGCACGCTGGAGCGGCAGCGACTGGGCTCGCCACCAGATCCATCATCGCGACTTCACCATTCCGCCGGCCCTGGCTGCCTACCCTTCGCACGGTCATATCGACCTTTTGTCGCAAGCGCGTGGCAAAGGCATCGGCCGGCGGGCGATGGCTTTTCTCGAGCAAAGGCTCGCCGCGCTCGGTTCACGCGGGCTTTGCCTCGAAGTGATGCCGGACAATCACAACGCGCTGCGCTTCTACAGGGCCATCGGATTCGCGGTGTTGCGGGAGCCGGGATTGCCGGACCACAGCATCTATGTCGCCAAACGGCTGACAACCGCACCGGAGATCGTGCGCACCGGAGATCGTGTGAATGGTGGGCGATGACGGGCTCGAACCGCCGACATCTTCGGTGTAAACGAAGCGCTCTACCAACTGAGCTAATCGCCCGCTCCGGGCCGGACCTTTAAGCGGTCAGGGTCCGCTTCGCAAGGCCAAATGAGCGCAGGACGCCCTGGTTGGATGCCGGTTTTGCCAACAAAACGCCGGCTGTCAAAAAACCTTCTCCTGTTTGCTGTTATGATGGTTTGGTGCGCTTGACACCCGGTGGCGAACCCCTTATCCAGCGCCCCAACGACGAACACGGCTGACACGTGTTCGCCATGCGCGGGTGTAGCTCAGTTGGTTAGAGTGCCGGCCTGTCACGCCGGAGGTCGCGGGTTCGAGCCCCGTCACTCGCGCCATTTCTCTCAAGGGTATCAAGCCCTTGGCTTTGGAGAAATGTCGACATTGATTGTCAAAAATGTTGTCTTGCAAGAGACCTGAGGTCCAAGAGACCTGAGGTCACTCAGGTCCGTTCGGCCCGTGCAGACGTCTTGCCGCGCAAGATCATCCTCTCGCCAGCAGCGCCTCGACCTCCTGCAGCGTCGGCATGGATGGCGCAGTCCCTGGCCGGGTCACCGAGATTCCGGCGACGGCGCAAGCGAAGCGCACCGCCTGCAGCGGTTCCACGCCCCTCGAAAGTGCTGCCGCAAGCCCGCCATTGAAGGCATCGCCTGCCCCCGTGGTTTCGACCACCGGGCCGGCACTGACGGCTGGAACATGGTCGGAGCGATTTTTCGAGTGCAAAAGCGCGCCCTTGTCGCCGAGCGTGACGATGACTGTGCCGACGCCCTTTTCGAGCAGACTGTCCGCAGCGGCTCGCGCCTCGTCGACCGAGGACACCTTCATCCCGGTCAGTTCCTCCGTCTCGGTCTCGTTGGGTGTGAAGTAGTCGCAGAGCGTGTAGATGCGGTCGGGAAGCTTTGCCGCAGGGGCCGGATTGAGGATCGTCGTCACCCCTGCCCCACGCGCGATCTCCAACGCCCGCATGGCTGCTTCGATCGGCTGTTCGAGCTGCGTGACAAAGACGCCGGCATTGCTGATCAATGCGGCATTGGCTTCGATATCGGCTGGAGAGATCAGCATGGCAGCACCGGGGCTGACGATGATGGCGTTGTTGCCGGTGGTCTCCTCGACGAAGATGTAGGCCGCGCCGGTGTAGCTTTCCGGCGTGTCGATGACGGCATCCTTGACGCCCGCCTGCGTCCAGGTCTGCCTGGCCATGTCGGCGAAGGGGTCTACGCCGAGGCGGGTGAGGAAGGTGACGTCGGCGCCGAGCTTGCCGGCGGCCACCGCCTGGTTCGAGCCCTTGCCGCCGGGACCCAGCGTGAAGGATGTGCCGAGGATCGTTTCGCCCATGCGCGGCTGCCGCTGCGCCCTGTAG
>NZ_RZPI01000779.1:0-2445 GCF_003998715.1 Mesorhizobium sp. M7A.F.Ca.CA.002.15.2.1 | reverse complement strand
CGACGGAAGTCGTGCTGCAGCAATTCCGCGGTGAGCTGCAGATGCTCGACGCGCGCGGGCAGGGTGAAGGCGGCCAAGTCGGCGGCTATGCCGGTGGCGGCAGCAGCCGTGGTTCCGATTTCGGCCAGTCCAGCCCGAGCGAAGGCTTCAATCGCAGTGGTGGCGGTGCCAAGAGCGGCGGCGGTGGCGGTTCGTCGCGCGAACTGGACGACGAAATCCCGTTCTGATCGCAACAGCAGATGTTGTTTTTGGCTTAAGTCAAACATTGCGCCCCGAGAGTCCATCATGGACTTTCGGGGTTTTGCATTGTCGAACTGAACGCCGACATGGCGATCAACGAAATATGGCGAAGGACGAGTTCGATGAAAGCACGCGTAAAATGGGTCGAGGAACGCACCTTCGTCGGCGAGTCCGGTAGCGGCCACAAACTGGTGCTGGGAACCGCGCCCGGACCGGAAGGCAGGACGCCGGGACCGAGCCCGATGGAGCTGGTGCTGATCGGCACCGGCGGCTGTTCGGCCTATGATGTCGTGCACATCCTCGAAAAGGGGCGCGACGCGGTCGAGGACTGCGTTGTCGAGCTCGAAGCCGACCGGGCGGAAACCGAACCCAGAGTGTTCACCCGCATTCATATGCATTTCGTCGTCAAGGGCAGGCAACTCTCCAGCGACAAGGTGAAACGCGCGATCGACCTTTCGATCGAAAAATATTGCTCGGCCTCCGCGATGCTTGCCAAGACCGCCACGATTACCCACGATTTCGAGGTCATCGACACGACGGCGAGATAGAGCCGGCTTTGAGATTCTCGCCGCGTCAGCCTGTCAGCCCGCTATCAGCGCCTTGATGCCGTCGGCGACGAATTGCACGGCCAGTGCTGCCAGGATGACGCCGAGCAGGCGGGTCAGGATCGAGCGGCCGGTCTGGCCGAGGATGCGGTCTATGCGTTCCGACAGCACGAACACCAGATAGGTGATGGCAAGGCAGACGAAGATGATGCCGACCAGCGCCGCCTGCGCCGCAAAGCCTTGAAAGGAACCTGAGAGCAGCACAGTTGCCGAAATGGCGCCGGGACCCGCGATCAGCGGGATTGCCAGCGGGAAGGCGGCGATGTTGTGGATCATGTCCTTGGTGATGGCGACGTCGCCGATCTTCTCCTTGCGGTCCTGCCGGCGCTCGAACACCATTTCGAAGGCGATGAAGAACAGCAGGAAACCGCCGGCGACGCGGAAAGCCGGCAGCGTGATGCCGAACACCGACAGGATCGAGGCGCCTGCAACCGCAAACAGCGCCATCACCAGGAAACCGATGATCGAGGCGCGGACGGAAACCTGCTGGCGCTCCTCGCGGTTCATGCCGCGCGTCACGGCGAGGAACAGCGGCGCCAGGCCGGGCGGATCGATGGTCACGAGAATGGTGACGAACGCGTTGAACAGGCTGTCGAAACTCGGCATCTCTGACCCTCCCGCCGGGCCGTGCCCGTACCAGGATAATTGGTAGAGCAAAGCCCGTTCGGTGGGAACTGTTCGTGAGAAAGTGGTTGATGCCGGCGAGACAGCGGAGGGCGCAAAGGGTCGCGACGCTTTTATTCCGGGCTGCTGCATTCTTCGGCGATCAAACCGCTCGGCGCGCCAGGAACTCGACCTCCAGCCGCCATGTCGCGCCATTGTCGTGCGAGCGCTCGCCCAGCCATCGGAAGGCGTTTTCGGTGATGCGTGAAAAGCCCCAGCGTACGGAGCTACCGGTGCCGTCGGCGCCCACTTGCACGATCGTGTCACCCTCGGCGCGGCCGAGCTGGCGGCTGAAATACTGGTTGGGCGGGTCGCTCCAGAAGATGTGCCAGGCATCCGCGCCGGGATCATAGACGCGCAGCGTCGTGCCATAAAAAGTCCATTTGCCGAGCGAAGGCTGGGAACCAGTGTCCCGCGCGGGCAGGATCCAGACGTCCTGGATCGCCCGGCCTTCCAGCACCCAGCCGAAATGCACCTCGCCACGCCCTGTCAGCACCGTTCCGTCCTCGAGGTGGCGCGAGGCGTCGAAAGTCCAGGCGCCGACGAAGCGGCCGTAAAGGCTCAGTTTTTCGGCAAGGCCTTCGATCGGTCCGGGGCTATGCAGGGCATCGGCAAACGAAGATTGATCGAACATGGTTGTGGCCTCTTCTTGTCAGGAGATTGGGAGGGAATAGGCGGTTACGAGGTTCTGGGCTTGGGAAAAATTGCTATATTCCGGTCATGACAGCGACCACGCATACGCTCGCATCCGGACCCGGCTGGCATGTGGCGGATGTGATCTGCACGGCTAGCGCCGGCGACCGGCCGTTCGAGGAAGCGCATCAGGATTTCTGTGTCGCCGCGGTCACCAGCGGCACGTTTCGCTACCGTGCCCAGCAAGGCACGGCGATGCTGGCGCCCGGCGCGCTCCTGCTCGGCAATCCCGGCACATGTTACG
>NZ_RZPI01000778.1:0-2447 GCF_003998715.1 Mesorhizobium sp. M7A.F.Ca.CA.002.15.2.1 | reverse complement strand
GAAGTCAGGCTCAAGGACCGGGCCGACTGGAAGCTGCTGGGAAAGCCGCAGAAGCGCATCGACATGCTGGCAAAGCTCACCGGGGCGCCGATCTTCGGCATCGATGTCCGGCTGCCGGAGATGGTCTACGGCACGGTCAAGATGAGCCCGCGCTTCTGGTCGAAGCCGGTCAAGGCGGACCTCTCCAAAGCCGAGAAAATGCCTGGGGTGATCAAGATCGTGCTGCTCGAGACGAATTACGGCCATGGCTTCGGTATCATCGCGAATAATACATGGGCAGCATTCAAGGCGGCCGAGGCGATCGACGCCCAGTGGTCCGATCCTGAATATCCGCTCAGCAGCGCCGCCATTTCAGATGTGCTGAAGCAGGCGCTTGCCACCAAGGGGTCGGTGATGCGCGACAATGGCGATGTCGAAACCGCCTTTGCCGACGCGCCGCGCGAAAGCATCATCGAGGCAGACTATGCCGTGCCCTATCTGGCGCATGCGACGATGGAGCCGATGAACGCCACGGCACAGTTCAGGGACGGTGCGCTCGACATCTGGTGCGGCAACCAGGCGCCGACCCTGGTGCGGCAGCTTTGCGCCAACGCGGTCGGCATCGAGCAGGACAAGATCAATGTGCACACCACCTTCATGGGCGGCGGTTTCGGCCGGCGCGTCGAGATGGACTACGCGCTGTGTGCCGCGCTGATGGCGAAGGAGACGGGCGGACGCCCGATCAAGGTGACGTGGACGCGTGAAGAAGACATGCGGCACGACGCCTATCGGCCGGCTGCTATCGGCAAGTTCCAGGCGCGGCTCGGTGACGATGGCATGCCGATCGCGGTCGACATGAAGATGGCCTCGCCATCGGTGATTGCCGGTACGCTGCGCCGGCTGTTCCCCTCGGTATCGCCGCTCGGTCCCGACAAGACCATTGTCGATGGCGCCTATGACCAGCCCTACACGATCCCGAATTATCGGGTCAGGGGTATCGCGGCGCCGGTCTCCATCCCTGTCGGCTCCTGGCGTTCGGTCGGCAGTTCGGTCAACGGCTTCTTCCATGAGGGCTTCATGGACGAGATCGCGGTCGCCGGAAAAATCGATCCGGTCGAGATGCGCAAGAGACTGATGGCCGCCTATCCCTCGGCGGTGAAGGTGGTCGAGAAAGTCGCCGCGATGGCGAAATGGGGCGAGGCGCTGCCCGCCGGCAAGGCCAAGGGCATGGCCTTCACGCTGTCCTTCGGCAGTTGGGTCGGCGAGATCGTTCAGGTGGCGGACACGCCGGCCGGCATCCGCATCGAGAAGGTGTGGATCGCCGCCGATGTCGGCACCGCGCTCGATCCCGGCATCATCGAGGCGCAGTTGATTTCCGCCGCCATCTACGGCCTTTCGGCGGCGATGGGTCAGGAAATCACCTTCGCCGACGGCATGGTCGAACAGTCGAACTTCCACGATTTCGATGCCATGCGGATCTTCCAGTGCCCGGTCTTCGAAGTCGCCATCCTGGAAAATTTCCACAAGATGGGCGGCGTCGGCGAGATCGGCACACCGCCGGCGGCTCCAGCACTCGCCAACGCCATCTTCGCGCTCACCGGAAAGCGCATCCGCACGCTGCCGCTGTCGAAAACGGTGGCCTTCGCATGAAGAAGCTCCTCATCATGCTGACGCCTGCTGCCATGCTCGTGCTCGCAGCGCCGTTTGCGATTGCGCAAGAGAGCCAGACGCCGGCGCCGGCGACCGTCGACGCGGCGAAAGGCCTGCCCGAATGGGACAAGGTCTATGCGGTGTTCTCGCATCCGCGCTGCGCCGACTGTCATGTCGCGGACGACCGGCCGCGATGGTCGGGTGCGCACTATCGCGGTACGCGCGTTCACGCCTTCAATGTCCAGCGCGGTGCTGACGGGTCGGGCTTCGGCAATCCGGGCCTGCGCTGCACGACTTGCCATTTCTCCAGCAATTCCAAGGCATTGCACGGGCCGCCCGGGGCCGAGAACTGGCATTTGGCGCCGGCCGAGATGGCCTGGTTCGGCAAATCCTCGGCCGAAATCTGCGCCCAGATCAGGGATCCCCTGCGCAATGGCAACCGCAGCTTGAAGGACATCGCGCTGCATGTTCGCGACGACAGATTGGTCGCCTGGGGCTGGGCGCCGGGGCCGGATCGTGAACCGGCTCCGGGCTCTGCCGAAGCGACCTATCAAGCGATCGAAGACTGGGCCGCGGCGGGCGCATCTTGTCCGCCGGGGCAATGATCTTGCAACTTTCAGACTATATTGCGGTGCAACTTTGATGTAGAAGCGCGCTTCGCCGATCACGGCAAATTGAACACGGCTTGGCGCGCACCCATATCGGCGACGCGCCCGCGTTATGAGGACGCTGGCCGAACCCGCAGTGGAAAACAACGACGATGCCGAGAATCAGGTTTCACAAGCTTGCAGCCATTGTTGTGCTCATTGGTTTCGCGG
>NZ_RZPI01000777.1:0-2452 GCF_003998715.1 Mesorhizobium sp. M7A.F.Ca.CA.002.15.2.1 | reverse complement strand
CCTGGTATGCCGCGCACGTCAGGGCAAGCGCGGCGGATCGGATGTGGTCAGGGCCACCGCGCTTGCCCTGACGTGCGCGGCATACCAGGCTTCGATGGTGGTGAAGCCGTTGGTGTCGGCATAGAGCGCGGCACGGGACGGGATCGAGAAGACACTGGACTGGCGTGCCCCGAGCAGCGGCCGCACCAGCGCTTCGGGGCCGCGACCGCCCTTGCCCGAAAAGCCGGGCAGGCCGATCGGCATGTCGACGGCGATGACAGCGTCTTCGGGAAGGGATGCGAGCAGGGCAGTGAAGGTTGCAAAGACACCGACCGACGGTGCCATGCCAAAAGTTCGTCGGACGGCGATCCAGCCGGCCTTGCAGCCATCGACGCCGACAAGTACGGCCTCAGTCGATGTCACGCCCGGCGGCCCCGCCCTGGATGTGTGAGGTGGCGAAGCTGGACCATCGCCATCGGATGCGACAGGCTCTGCGCATCGGTTTCGAGCTGCAGTTCGTCGCCGCCGCGCTTGGCGGTGCGTGCCAGGATCTCGTAGACCGCCGCCGTCGTCGATTGCAGCGCCTTGATCGGTGGCTGGCCGGACAGGATGCGTGCCAGGTAAACGGCCGCCGTCAGATCGCCCAGGCCATTCGGCGGCTTGTCGATCAGGCGATGTTCGGCGAGCAGCGCCTGGCTGTTATCGAGCAGGAGGTTGCCGGTGCCGCCCGTCATCATCGACGGCGCCGAGGTGACCAGCATGGTCGATGGTCCGGCGTGCAGCGCCGCCGCGATCACCGATTTCATGTCTGGCAACGCGGCGCCGGCCATCCATTCCAGTTCGTAGCGGTTAGGGGTGGCTATGTCGGCGATCGGCATCAGCCGGTCGCGCATGGCGATGGCGGTCGGTTCGGGCACATAGAGGCCGCCCGAATCACCCATCACCGGATCGCAGATATAGACGGCGCCGGGCGTCCTTGCCTTGACCGCGGCGACCAGCGAGGCGACGGCCTCGGCCTGGCCCGCCTCGCCGAGATAGCCGGACAGCACGGCGCCGACCTCACCCAGCCATGGCGCCCGCTCGAGATCGGCCATCAGAGCCTTGAACTCGTCGAGCGGCGGCACGATGCGCGTCGCGCGCCCATGGCCGGGATGCCAGGGCAAGATGACGGTCGGCACCGCCCAGACCGGGAAACCCAGGGTCTCCAGCGCAAAGACGGCAGCACGGTTGCCGACCGAGCCACGCGCGACATGGCTGGAAATGACGATGACCGCACGCGGCGCGTCGGTTTGTTCGGCGCTCATTGTCGTTTGATTCCTAACTGCCCCGGATGACGTAAAGCACGAGCCAGACCATCAGGCCCAGCGCCAGCAGCAGGCCCAGCGTGCGGCCAAAGCGGGTGCCCCAGACTTCGATCGGATCGGCACGATCGGCATCGGCCGCGATGACGTGATCGTGCATGCCTTTCGCTGCCCGCGCTACAAACGAGTTGCCGGCCGGATCCGTCTCGCGCGCAATGCGCTCGAGGATACGGCGCGATTCCTTGTCGCTGTCCTGGCGTTCCGCCATGATGATGTCCCGTTTTGCCGGACCTTATCGCGTTCGCACGGCCAATCACAGAGCCTTGCAGCGGCACCGGGCGTGCCAGGCGAGGGGCTGCCGGCGCGGGCGGTTTTCTTGCGCGCTGATTGTGGTAATGCTTCGCGTGCAACTTCTACCGAGGGACCCCCATCATGTTTGCCCAGCGCCTTGCCTTGCCGTCCACGTTCCGCACGCTGCCCGCCTTCCTGATGATGGCGATCGTGTTGCCGCTGCTTGCAGGCTGCGGCTATAACACCATCCCGACGGCGGAAGAAAATGCCAGGGCGGCATGGAGCGAGGTGCTGAACCAGTATCAGCGCCGCGCCGACCTCATCCCCAACCTGGTCGAGACGGTCAAGGGCTATGCCTCGCATGAAAAGGATACGCTCGACGCGGTGGTCGAGGCGCGCGCCAAGGCAACGCAGATCACGGTAACACCGGAAACGCTGAAGGATCCCGAAGCCCTCAAGAAGTTTCAGGATGCCCAGGCGGGGCTGACCAGCGCGCTGTCGCGGCTGATCGCGGTCTCGGAGGCCTATCCCGACCTCAAGGCCAATCAGAACTTCCTGGCGCTGCAGGCGCAGCTCGAAGGCACCGAGAACCGCATCGCGGTGTCGCGGCGCGATTACATCCAGGCGGTCAGGGACTACAATCTGACGCTGAGGACGTTCCCCTCGGTGCTGTGGGCGACCTTCTGGTTCCGCGGCAACGAGCCCTTCGCCAATTTCACCGTCGCCGAAGACAAGATGCAGCCGCCGAAGGTCGATTTCGGCACGAAGCAGGGCGGGTGAACGTCCACTGTCATCGGAATAAATCCCGCGAAATGACGGGCTGCTGGCGTGCAAACACCCCCCTCTGTCCTACCGGACATCTCCCCCTCAAGGGGGGAGAT
>NZ_RZPI01000776.1:0-2453 GCF_003998715.1 Mesorhizobium sp. M7A.F.Ca.CA.002.15.2.1 | reverse complement strand
AACCTGTCGGCCTGGACGATGCGGCCGCGCAGGCGCTCCAGCCTGAGCACCACTGCTTGCGTGCCGCGTCTTGTCAAAGCTGTCAGCAAATCCCTCTGCACGCGTTGCCGCCGTGCCGTCGGCTCGATCGTGATGCGGCCTTGCAGCATGGCCAGTTGCTGCTTGTGCCGCTGCAGCGATGCCCTGGCACATTTTGGCAATTGATCCGCCGCCCGGTTAAGCTCCGCACGCCGGGCTCTTGCCATCGCACGCAGTGCCCCTTGTGCTCGCAAAAGATTGCGTTCGTTGGTGCGCCGGGCCTCTGCAATGCGCTGCGACAGCATTGCCGGTGTCAGTTTCACGGCAAAAAACCTTGCACGCTTGCGTTCGGTGGAGACCAACAGGCCCCGGCCCAGCCTGGATGTCGCCTCATCGAGGCGCCGGCGCGGCAGCGCCAGCAATTGATCGGGCGAGGGCAGAGCCCGGGCGGCGGCACGGGCGGCCTGCCGCTTGCGCTCGAAATTGCGCAGCACCGCCGCTTTCAGCCGCGCACCGAGGCTGGCAAGCGTTGCTTCGAGGTCGGCCTTCACCGGCACGGCGATTTCGGCCGCGCCTGTCGGTGTCGGCGCTCGCACGTCGGCAACGAGGTCGATCAGCGTCCAATCGGTCTCGTGGCCGACAGCCGAGATCACCGGAATGCCGGAAGCGGCAACCGCGCGGGCGAGCGCCTCGTCGTTGAACCCCCAGAGGTCTTCGAGGCTGCCGCCGCCACGCGCAACGATCAACAGATCGGGCCGCTGGATGGCGCCATCCCATGCCAGCGCGTTGAAGCCGTTGACCGCGGCAGTCACTTCCGCGCCTGACGTCTCGCCTTGCACGCGCACCGGCCAGACCAGGACATGCAGCGGAAAGCGGTCCTTGATGCGGTGGATGATGTCGCGGATGACGGACCCTGTCGGCGAGGTGACGACGCCGATGACGCACGGCATGAACGGCAGCAGCCGCTTGCGACCGGTGTCGAACAGCCCCTCGGCCTGCAGCCGCCGCTTGCGCTCCTCCAGCAGCGCCATCAGGGCGCCGGCGCCAGCCGGCTCCAGATTGTCGATGACGATCTGGTAGTTGGATTTGCCGGGATAGGTGGTGAGCTTGCCGGTGGCGATCACCTCCATGCCCTCTTCGGGACGGAACTTCAGCCGGCTCATCGTGCCTTTCCACACCACGGCGTCGAGCCGCGCGCGGTCGTCCTTCAGCGCGAAATAGGCATGACCTGAGGAATGCGGCCCGCGATAGCCTGATATCTCGCCACGCACCCGCACATTGCCGAAAACGTCCTCGACCGTGCGCTTCAGCGCGCCGGAAATCTCGCTCACCGTATATTCGGCGGCGTTGGTGCGTGATTCGGATGCTACTTCGCTCATCCGTCGATTGGGGAACGGTTGGGCGCCCGCGTCAAGGCGGTTGCGTCGGGCCAGCCGTTCATAACCCGCACACCTGGCCCTGCCTACCAGCCGGGCAGGATCTGGTTCGGCTTGGTTCGCCGCAGCTTGGTGAAGGCGAGCGCTGCGAAATCGAACGTTCCGGGGTCTTCGCCGACCGGCACCGAGATGTTGTCCAGGCTTTCCGAAATATGGCGGGCGAGCGCATCGACGATCTCCGGCCGCGACGTCTGGCCGCGCATGATGCCGATGCGGCAATCGGGCAGGGCGCCGAAGCCGTCGGCTTCGCCCAGCACCCGCATACCGGGTCTGAGCGCGCATTCCGGCAGCACCGAGATTGCCAGCCCGGAAAGCACCGCGGCGGTGATGACGGTGGCCGAGAAACTGGTGAACAGGATACGATAGTCGCGGTTCTGCTGGTCGAGCACATCGACGGCGGCGCGCCGCCAGATGCAGTTCGGCCGGCCGAAGGCCATCGGCAGCGTTTCCTGCTCATGCGTGGCATGATTGGCCGAGGTGACCCACAGCAGCGGTTCGCGCCGCACCACCTCCGACTGGCCGCGTACGTCGTTGTGCGTCACCAGCGCGAGGTCGAGATTGCCGCGCTTGATATGCTCGACCAGCCCCGGCGTCGGCTCGCAGATGACGGTGAGTTCGACGCGCGGATTGGAGCGGGTGAACCGTGCCATGATCTCGGGCAGGAAACGATCGGCGTAGTCGTCGGGCGTGCCGATGCGGATCGTGCCTTCGAGCCGCCGGTCGTCGAAGGCCGCCAGGGTCTCGCGGTTGAGATAGAGCAGCCGCCGCGCATAGGAGAGCAGCTTGTCGCCTTCCTCGGTCAGCCTGTTGGTGCGTCCGTCCTTTTCGAACAGCGGCTTGCCCAGCCGCTCCTCCAGCCGGCGCATCTGCATCGACACCGCCGACTGGGTCCGGTGCACCTCTTCGGCTGCTCGCGTGAAGCTGCCGGTGTCGGCAATCGAGATGAAGGTCTGCAACTGATCGAGATCGAGCGGCGATTTCATCGATATGATCCATCAC
>NZ_RZPI01000775.1:0-2457 GCF_003998715.1 Mesorhizobium sp. M7A.F.Ca.CA.002.15.2.1 | reverse complement strand
GCTTTCAATTGCGGGTCGGTTGCCTTGTCGATCATCTTCGGCAGCGCTTTCTCGATCTGCTTTTCGGCGTAATAGATGTCGCGCAGCGTGTGCACGAAGAGATCGTCGAGTGTCTTTATGTCCTTCGAAAAGAAGCCCATGGCCTTACCTTTCATTGCGCTTGGTGTGGATTTCGGCGACGGGGTTTGCGCCGCCAACAAAGACCGGGACGGTTCCCGGCTTCTCTGGTCAACGTGCCGGCACCGAAGGAGTTCCTGATTTCCGAGGGCGGACCGTTCCCCCTTCTCCAAGACCTCGATCCGGTCGGCGGGGAGCCTTTGTCTCGATCACACGTTCTAGCCGCAGAGCAATCGGAACCGAGAAGGGTTGGCGGAATGTATTTCATTGCATTGGCGACTGACTATGACGGCACGCTGGCTCATGATGGGGTCGTCGCCAAGAAAACGCTCACTGCGCTTGAGCGGTTCAAGAAAAGCGGCCGCAAGCTGGTTCTCGTCACCGGGCGTGAACTGCCCGATCTCAAGGGCGTCTTTCCCGAGCTTAGCCTCTTCGACAAGGTCGTCGCTGAGAATGGCGCGATGATCTACACGCCGGCCAGCGAGGAAGAGCGGGTGATCGCCCCGCCGCCCGAGCCCAAATTCGTCGCCAGGTTGAAGAGGCAGGGCGTCAAGCCGCTTTCGGTCGGACGATCGATCGTCGCGACCTGGGAACCGCATCAAGCGACCGTGCTTGAGGTCATCAAGAAGATGGGTCTCGAACTGGAAATCATCTTCAACAAGGGCGCGGTGATGATCCTGCCGAGCGGCATCAACAAAGCCACCGGGCTCGCCGCGGCCCTTCAGGACCTTCGACTTTCGCCGCACAACGTCGTCGGCGTCGGCGACGCCGAGAACGATCATGCGTTCCTGCAAGCCTGTGGCTGCAGCGTCGCCGTCGACAATGCAATTCCGGCGGTCAAGGATACAGCCAACCTGATCATGCCTGGCGCCCGAGGCAAAGGCGTGGAGCAACTGATCGCAAAGCTGATAAAGCGTGATCACGCGATAGTGCCGAAGCGCCATGACGGCATCGTTCTTGGATCATCTGGCGGCGATGATACCTACCTGTCGCCGAGCGACACGATCCTCATTGCCGGGAGTTCCGGTATCGGTAAATCCACCTTGGCCACCGCGCTGACCGAACGCTTCGTCGAAAGCGGCTTTCAGTTTTGTGTCTTCGATCCCGAAGGCGACTATGATGGCCTCGAAGGCGCCGTTCGCCTGGGAGACGGCTCAAGCGCGCCGACAAAGGCGCAAGTGCTCGATCTGATCGCCAAGGCCGACAGCAACATAGTCGTCAATGGACTGGCCCTGCGGGTCGACGAGAGGCCGGATTTCTTTGCCGACCTGCTGCCTGGCCTCAGCAGTTTCCGCCGGCGCACCGCGAGACCGCACTGGCTCGTGATCGATGAAGCGCATCATCTTCTGCCCAAGCGGCGCGACGATACGCGGGCGGTTCTGTCATTGGAATTGCCTGGCACAATCCTGATCACCGTTCACCCCGAGGCGATCTCGACAGACGCCTTGCGCCTGGTGACAGCCATCATTGCGCTTGGCCCCAAGGCAAAGGACGTCGTGAAGGTCTTCTGCCGTGAAACCGGCATTGAGCCGCCGAAGGTCATCCCCAGCCCGAAAGGTGCGCGCGTGCTGTTCTGGCGGCCGCAGGCAGGCAAAAAAGTCAAGACGGTCAAAGTGGTCGAACCACGTCAGTCACTCAAGCGGCACAGCCGGAAATATGCCGAAGGCCAGCTCGACGAAGCCGGCAGCTTCTATTTCCATGGCCCTGAGAATGCGATGAATCTCAGGGCTCACAATCTGATGATCTTCGCTCAGATCGCCGAGGGCATAGATGACAAGACCTGGGAGTTTCATTTGCGCACCGGCGACTATTCCAAATGGTTTCGACATCAGATCAGGGACAAGGACCTGGCGCGCGAAACCGCCGAGGCGGAAGAGGACAAGACCCTGTCGGCGGAGGAGAGCCGCAAGCGGGTGCTTGATGCCGTGCGCCGCCGTTACACGGCTCCCGCCACAGCCCCGGAGTGACACGCGAGAGCCAAGGCAATCAAGCCAGCGCTGCATGCGAAATTCTTCAGTCAGGCAACGCCGCCACCGCGACAATTTCAACGACGATGTCGGCTTGCGCAAGCGCTGCAACTCCGATCACCTCCGAAGGCGGCGGGTTGTTATAGCTGCAGTGCTTCGGGCAATGCTCGGCAAAGAACTCGTCCAGTACGTCGAGACGAAAATTGGGTGAACTCAGAACGCCGCCATCGGGAAATGGCCCCTTGATGAAGAAGGTCAGCCGGATGAGATAGTCGAGCGCGCTGCCGAGTTCTTCCAGATCTGATTTGATGTTCGCCAGAATTGCACGCCACTGTGCCGCCGCATCGCCAGTGAATCCCCCTCCTCTCTTTCC
>NZ_RZPI01000774.1:0-2457 GCF_003998715.1 Mesorhizobium sp. M7A.F.Ca.CA.002.15.2.1 | reverse complement strand
ATGCCGGAAAGGGCTGGGGATTGGCGGGCGGTGGCCGGCTTGGGGGCGGCGGCGTGAGACATGGAATTTCCCTGGACGGAATGCCGGCGGGCCGGCGCTTTTCATTTGTTGCGGCGGTCTCGTACCACGGTGGGCCGAAATGGTCATCCCCATGGTCGTCACTTCACGCGAGGCCTTTCAATGCATGGTTTTGTGACGCCGGCTTTTCGCTTTGACAGCGCTGCAAACTGTGGTTAAGGGGACCACTCTTTTATTGACGAGGCTTGCCGTGGCAAAAACCGAACTTGGCACAAAACGTATCGACCCGGAGACGGGCCGAAAATTCTACGACCTGAACAAGGACCCGATCGTCTCGCCCTACACCGGCAAGACCTATCCGCGTTCCTATTTCGAGGAAGGCAAGATTGCCGCTCTCGAGGAGGAAGAGGAAGTGGCCGAGAAGGAAGTGGACG
The DNA here is from genome assembly GCF_003998715.1 of Mesorhizobium sp. M7A.F.Ca.CA.002.15.2.1. Taxonomy (NCBI): domain Bacteria; kingdom Pseudomonadati; phylum Pseudomonadota; class Alphaproteobacteria; order Hyphomicrobiales; family Phyllobacteriaceae; genus Mesorhizobium; species Mesorhizobium sp. M7A.F.Ca.CA.002.15.2.1. The sequence continues at coordinate 2,005 of NZ_RZPI01000774.1, read as the reverse complement.
CCGAGGAAGAAGAAGGCGTTGAGGTCGTCTCGCTCGAAGAGGCCGACGAGGACGTCAAGGGCGACGACCTGCCGGATCTTGGCGACGATGAGGACGACGTCGATCTCGGCGACGACGAGGACGACACCTTCCTCGCCGACGAAGAGGAAGAAGATGACGACGTTGCCGACATGATCGGCGTTGGCGACGACGACGACGAGGTCTGATCGGCCTTGAAAGCGGGCGTTTGCGGGCTTTCGTGGTCTGTGAAGAAAAAGCGGCTCTCGAAGGCTTGATATCTGAGAAAGGCGGGGTTAGAAGCCGCCTGCACTAACGGCGCGGTCTCCAACCCGCGCCGGATCTCTTCGCCGGAAACGGCGCCGGTTGACTGCCGGAAGTGGGGCCATAGCTCAGTTGGGAGAGCGCTTGAATGGCATTCAAGAGGTCGTCGGTTCGATCCCGATTGGCTCCACCAAACAGTCCCTCTGCAATTCGCAGCCGATGAATGTGCCGCACTGCGGTCATCTGCGTTTGATGGTCAATTTGACAACGCCGCTGAAAGCCCCTCGATCAAACCGAACGAACGAGCCATTTCTCGAGAGCAACTGCTCGCCGGACAAAGTCTTCATTATTCCTGGAGTGCTTGAAGTCTGAAAGCCAGCCCGGATCACCACTCGGCGAAGGAACCGTCCTTGTGGCGCCAGATCGGGTTGCGCCAGCGGTGGCCTTCCCTGGCGCGTTCCTTGACATAATCCTCGTCGATCTCGACACCCAGGCCCGGGCCGTCGGGAATGGCGACATAACCATCCTCGTAGCGGAAGACATCCTTGTTGGCGGCATAGTCGAGCAGGTCGTTGGCGGCGTTGTAGTGGATGCCGAGGCTCTGCTCCTGGATGAAGCAGTTGTAGCTGACCGCGTCGAGCTGCAGGCACGCGGCAAGCGCGATCGGCCCGAGCGGGCAATGCGGCGCGACCGCGACATCATAGGCTTCCGCCATCGCCGCGATCTTGCGGCATTCTGTGATGCCGCCGGCATGCGACAGGTCGGGCTGGATGATGTCGACGACGCCTTCCTCGAACACGGACTTGAAGTCCCAGCGGCTATAGAGCCGCTCTCCGAGCGCGATCGGTGTCGAGCCAAGCGCGGCGATCTCCTTCAGCGCCTCGCGGTTTTCGCTGAGCACCGGCTCCTCGATGAACATCAGCCTATAGGGTTCGAGTTCCTTGACGAGCGCACGCGCCATCGGCCGGTGCACGCGGCCATGAAAATCGACAGCGATGCCGATGTTGGGCCCGACGGCCTCGCGCACCATGGCGACGCGTTCGACAGCGGCGTCGATCTTGTCATGGCTGTCGACGATCTGCAGTTCTTCGGTACCGTTCATCTTGAGCGCCAGGAAACCGCGCGCAACCATTTCCCTGGCGCCGGCCGCGACCTCCGCCGGGCGGTCGCCGCCGATCCAGGAATAGACCTTGATCGAGTCGCGCAGCTTGCCGCCGAGCAGTTCGTGCACGGGCACGCCGAGCGCCTTGCCCTTGATGTCCCACAGTGCCTGGTCGATGCCGGCAATGGCGCTCATCAGGATCGGGCCGCCGCGGTAGAAACCGCCGCGGTGCATCACCGTCCAGTGGTCCTCGATCAGGCGCGGATCCTTGCCGATGAGATAATCGCCAAGCTCCTTGACCGCCGCCTCGACGGTCAGCGCCCGGCCTTCGACCACCGGCTCGCCCCAGCCGGTGACGCCGGCATCGGTTTCGATCTTCAGGAACAGCCAGCGCGGCGGAACGATGTAGGTGGTGAGCGAGATGATTTTCATGCGCAGTCTCAGTTGCTCTTGAGTTTCTTGGCGCTGACGAGGTCGCGCGCCGCGAGGTCGAGGATCTTGTTTGCCGCGCCACGCGCGGCATCGGCATTGCGCATACGCAGCGCCTCGACCACCTCGCGGTGCGCCGCCACGGCCTCCATGCGCCGGTCGAGCGAAATCACCGCCGTCGCCTCCAGCGAGAATTTCAGCCCGGTGTCGATG
>NZ_RZPI01000773.1:0-2460 GCF_003998715.1 Mesorhizobium sp. M7A.F.Ca.CA.002.15.2.1 | reverse complement strand
GCACCAGATCGACGTCCTCGTTGGCCACGACCAGCGCCTTGGCGCTCTCGAAATCGCCGGCTTCATGGATGGCGGCGACATTGCCGATGCCGGCGAGCGCTTCGCGCAGCGCACCGCGAAACAGCGGGTGATCGTCGGCGATGACGAAAGAATAGCCTGCCGGCAAATGTCCCTCCCCGAATCCCCGATGATTTTTGGCTTTTCGGGTTCAACTGGACGATTATGAGCGGCTGCGCGCTGTTTTCAAGCGGCAAAGCCAGTGCGCCGCCTCCCGTGGTTGAAACGCTCAGGTCTTCTGCGAATTGGGCTGGGCGCCGTTGTCCTTGTCCATATCCCTGACGATGCCCATGAAGCCGCGCAGGAAGCGCTCCATGTAGCCCATCGTCTTGTTGAAATCCTCTTCGCTCGGCAGTTTCGATTCGAGGCGGGCGGAGAGCGAATTCTCGAGCTTGGTGACGCGCTCGTCCATCGCCTTCATCGAGGTCTGCAAGCGGTCGACCTCGTCCTGGAAAGCGGCGCGTTCGTCGGCCGCCATCTTGCAGACGAGCTGGCCGGAGCGTTCGTCGCAGATCGACATGGCGCCGGTCTGGGTGTCCATGCGGATATAGCCGGTGGCCGACTTTTCCAGCCGGTAGCGGTCGGTTTCTTCCGAATAAGCTGAAGCCGCGACCAGCGAAACGAGCGCGGCGGGGATCAAGATGTGCTGCAGACGCATGTTGTCCTCCATGGCAAAGGCCTCAGATATCGCATGTTTGCGCCGGAAATGGGGAAGACCCTTGGCGTGGCCTTTCCCGAATGGCTGGTTCGGAATCTTTTGAAGCAATTCCCAAGGGAAAGCGCTATGCGCTTTTCCCGGGAAAACCGTTTCACACTTTTCCTGGAACTGCTCTATAGCGCAACCATGTCTCAGATTATCTACAAGATAACCCCGCAGGCGCTTTGGCGCGAGGCCGAAACGCATGGCCGCTTCACCGGCGCGCCGATTGATGTCGCAGACGGCTTCATCCACTTCTCCACGGCGGCGCAGGTCAAGGAAACGGCGGCAAAGCACTTTGCCGGCCAGACCGACCTTCTGCTGGTCGCCATCGACGGCGCCAGCCTGGGTGCTGCGCTGAGATACGAGGTCTCGCGCGGCGGTGCGCTGTTTCCGCATCTTTATGGTCCGCTCGGCCTCAAGGCTGTGCTGTGGGTCCGGCCACTGCCGCTTGGCTCCGATGGTGTGCACCAGTTCCCGGCACTGGAGGGGCAATGAGCGTGCTCGACCGGCTCGGCCAGAAGCTGCTGTTCGCCTTCGATCCGGAAACCGCGCATGGCCTGTCGATCGCGGCCTTGCGATGCGGCGTTCCGGTTGGTGCACCAGCGATCCGCGACCACAGGCTGACGGTCAGCATCTGCGGCCTCGATTTTCCCAATCCGCTCGGCATGGCGGCCGGCTATGACAAGAACGCCGAAGTGCCCGACGCGCTGCTTGGCCTGGGCTTCGGCTTTGCCGAGGTCGGCACGATCACGCCGCTGGCGCAGGCCGGCAATCCGAAGCCGCGCATTTTCCGGCTGACGGCCGACGATGCGGTGATCAACCGATTGGGCTTCAACAATGAAGGCCATGCGGCGGCCGAAAAGCGCCTTGCCGCGCGCAAGGGGCGTGGCGGCATCGTCGGCGTCAACATCGGCGCCAACAAGGACAGCAGCGACCGCATCGGCGACTATGAGCGCGGCGTCGCCCGGTTTGCGCAATACGCCAGCTATCTGACCGTCAACATCTCCTCGCCCAACACGCCGGGCCTGCGCAACATGCAGGCGCGTGAGCAGCTTGGCGAGCTCTTGTCGCGGGTCATGGCAGCGCGCGCCGCGGCAAGCGCCCAGCCGCCGGTGTTCCTGAAGATCGCGCCGGATCTGGTCGAGGCAGAGCTGGAGGACATCGCCGCCGAAGTCACGGAAAAGCGGGTGGACGGCGTCATCGTCTCCAACACCACCATCTCCCGACCGCCACTGCGCAGCGGCGACACCGCGCGCGAGAGCGGGGGGCTCTCCGGCAAGCCGCTGTTCGAGCGTTCGACCATCGTGCTGGCGAAGATGCGCAAACTGCTCGGGCCGGAGCTTGCCATCGTCGGCGTCGGCGGCGTCGATTCCGCCGATACGGCGCTGGACAAGATCCGTGCGGGTGCCGATCTGGTGCAGCTCTACACCGGCATGATCTATGCCGGGCCTTCGCTGCCAGGCCGTATTCTTTCCGGAATGGCCCGTTTCGTCGAAAAAGAACGGCTGAAGTCGATTTGCGAGTTGCGCGACAGCCGCCTCGACTTCTGGGCGTCCAGGCAACTCTGAACTGCTCTCAGGAGCGCAGGTCGCGGCTGACGGCCCGCTCGCAGATGGTGCAACGAACTCGGGTCAAAGGGTTCCTTCGGAGCTTTCGCCGGGCGTTGGCTGACGGCGCATCAAACAAAAAACCCGCCAGTGCGG
>NZ_RZPI01000772.1:0-2462 GCF_003998715.1 Mesorhizobium sp. M7A.F.Ca.CA.002.15.2.1 | reverse complement strand
CACAATGTACGATCCGGCTGACGGCCCGGCCTTTCGGCGCGCGGCAAGTTGGCAGGAGGAGGCGGAAAACCATCCCTATCTAGCCTATGATCTCGGCCGGCAGAAACAGATGAAATTCCGCCCCGACGCCAGCGGCAAGGTGCACGACTGGAGCGAAGACGATTTTCGCGTCCTCCGCGCGATCTATTACGGCATGATTTCCGAGGTCGACGCCCAGCTCGGCCGCATCTGGCAAGCGGTCAAGGCGGCCGGCGCGTGGGACGACACCATCGTCGTGCTGACCTCGGACCATGCCGAGATGATGGGCGACCATTTCATGCTGGGCAAGGGAGGCTATTTCGACGGCAGCTACCACATTCCGCTGATCATCCGCGATCCGCGCCACGGCAAGGCGGCCGGCGGCAAGGTCGACAGCTTCACCGAAGCGGTCGACATTTTGCCGACGTTTCTCGACCTGCTCGGCGAAGAGCCCGCGCCGCATCTCGACGGCAGGTCGCTGAAGCCGTTCCTGAGCGGAGAGGCCCCGGCGGCGTGGCGCGATGCCGCGCATTGGGAGTTCGATTTCCGCTCGGTTGCCGCGGGCGAGGCCGAACGCCATTTCGGCATCGCCTCACGCCAATGCAATCTCGCCGTAATCCGCACGGAACATTTCAAATATGTGCATTTCGGCGGCAACCTGCCGCCGCTGCTGTTCGATCTGGAAAACGATCCGGACGAATTGGACAACCTCGCGGCCGACCCCAGCCATCTCGCCGTGCGGCTGGAATTCGCCGAACGACTGCTCGCCTGGCGGGCCGAACATCTCGATCAATCGCTGGCACTGGCCGAATTGACCGAGAACGGCCTCGTCGGCCATGCCGCTGGCCTGCCTCCACGCCACACATGAACACAGGCCCGCATCGTTGCCGGCGCGGGCCTGTATCCGACTGGGTGGAAACTACCTGACGATCATGCGCTGCTGATCGCGCTTCTCGGCATAGCTGCCCTTGTCATAGGCGGTTTGTGCCTCGAGCTGTTCCTTGGTGAAGGTCGTGTACAGGTATTTGTTGCCCGCCTTGTCGGTCATGAATTTGAGATTATCCATGCCGACCGCGACTTCCTTCTCGCCAATGCCGAGGAAGCCACCGACATCGACGATCACCGCATCGGCCTTCTTGTCGGGCGCAAGCACGACATCGCCGATCTCGCCGACCTTGGCGTCGTTGGCGCCATAGACAGTCGTGCCCTTGAGGTCATCGGCGCGAATCTCACCAACCGGCATCTCGGTCAGCGTCGACTTGTCGATGGCTGCGGTCTTTGTCTGGTCCGGAGCCGAGGCATCGGGGGTCGTGGGCGCCGGAGCCTGTGCCGTCTTGTCGGACGGAGCGACGGCAGGGGCTGCGGCGGGCGCGACTGCTGCCGGCGCATTCGAAGCCGTCGTTGCCGGCGCAGGGTCATAGGCCTTGCGGTTGAAATCCGGCTGCGCCTGCAATTCTTCCTTGGTGGTCTGGGCGACCAGCCAGCGGTCGCCATTCTTCTCGGCCCACTGCGCCTTCGAGAAGTCATAGGTGACGTTCTTGGCGCCAAGGCCTAGGAAACCGCCGACGCCGATGACCAAGTACTGCGCCTTGCCATCCTTGGTCAGCACAATGTCGTTGACGTCGCCGATGTTCTGGGCGTCATCGCCGGTGCCGTTATAGACGTTTTCCCCGATGATGTTGGTGGCGAGATTGCCGTCGGCGCGCTTGACTGGTTCTGCCGAAGCGGCGTTCATGTCGACAGGCTTTTGCGCTGTGTCCGTCGTCGCGGGTGCTGCCGGCGCTGTTGCGTCGGTCGATGCCGCAGGTGCTGGGGTCGGGCTGTAAGGCTTTTTATCGAATTCTGCCTGCGCCGTCAGTTCGTCCTTGGTCGTCTGGGCCACCAACCAGCGGTCGCCATTCTTTTCGGCCCACTGCAGCTTGCCGTAATCGAAAGCAACGCTTTTGGCGCCGACACCCAGAAAACCGCCGACGTCGATGACAACGGATTTCGCCTGCCCATCCTTGTCGAACACGACGTCGCTGACCTTGCCGATGTTTTCGGCATCGTCGCCGGTGCCGTTGTAGACGGACTCACCGATGATGTTGGTGACGATGCTGCCCTCTGCGCGTGCCACAGGAGCGGCGGCGGGCTCCTGGACGGCGGGCGTGGCAGGCGCCGTATTTGTTGCGTTCTGCGCATAGGCGCCGGTCGCGACAAAGGTTGCGAGCGCCGTCGTGGCTAAAAGATTGCGGATCATGGTAGTCTCTCCTCGTGCCTGATCTCATGCGCCGCGTCTCCTTGGGGAACGCGGCATCTGCAGGTTCACAACGTCGTGACCGGGTCAGTTGTTCCGACAAAGCGCTGCGGTCCGGGAACGAAACCACGGAAATTATTGAGCCGCTGGGGTAGTCACCCCGTGGCAAGAGGAACCTTTCTGTCGACGCCGCGTTTCAGCCGTTGGC
>NZ_RZPI01000771.1:0-2463 GCF_003998715.1 Mesorhizobium sp. M7A.F.Ca.CA.002.15.2.1 | reverse complement strand
GGAGAGCGGCATTCCGCCATCCTTCGACGAGATGAAGGAGGCGCTCGACCTTGCCTCCAAATCCGGGATTCATCGGCTGATCACGGCCCTTGAGGAGCGCGGCTTTATCCGCCGGCTGCCCAATCGGGCCCGCGCGCTGGAAGTGCTGCGGCTGCCGGACTCCATCGCGCCAGGCCTCAATGCGGCAAAGAAGTTTTCGCCAAGCGTCATCCAGGGCAGTCTTGGTCAGGGTGGTGCTCTTGGCCGGCAGATCAAGCCGGCGCCTTCGCGGATGCCTTCGCCCGGCAATGACGACGATGCGGTCTCTGCCGTTTCGATCCCGGTCATGGGTCGCATCGCCGCCGGCGTGCCGATCGATGCCATCCAGCATCAGACGCATTCGATTTCGGTGCCGCCGGACATGATCATGGGCGGCGCGCACTATGCGCTGGAGGTCAAGGGCGATTCGATGATCGAGGCCGGCATCTTCGACGGCGACACCGTTATCATCCGTAACGCCGACACGGCCAGCCCCGGCGAGATCATCGTGGCGCTGGTCGATGAAGAGGAAGCGACGCTGAAGCGGTTCCGCCGCAAGGGCGCCTCGATTGCCCTCGAAGCCGCCAATCCAGCCTATGAGACACGGATTTTCGGGCCGGACAGGGTCAAGGTGCAAGGCAAGCTCGTCGGCCTGATCCGTCGCTACTGAGACGGCTGTGGGTTGACCACTGGCTTCTCGGGTTTCTTGAAGGGTGCCAGCCCCCTCGCCTCGCGAGAGTATCTGCGTTGCGTGTGCCAGGGCCGATATGGGCTGTCCACCGCGAAGCTGATCGTCGCCGGCGTGGTCGCCGATTGGCGATCGAAGAAGACCGCGGCACTGCCTTTGCGAGCCAGTTGCCGCTTGGTGATGACGAGAACCAGCGGGTTGTGACAGGCGTCATAGGCGGTGGCGTCGTTGACGACGATCAGTTCGGCGAAGCCGCAGGCTTTCCAGGTGTCCTTGCGGTCCTCGACATAGGCAATGATCGCACCGGACATGTGCCTGGCCACGCAAACGCCTGAGGAGCAATAGAACGGCGATCCCGGCGGTAGCTCAACGGCATCCGCGACGTCGAATTGCCCATCGCTGTTGTCGAACACTTCCGGAACGACGATGGTTTCCGATGTCAGCGCGCGTTTCCAGTTGTCGACGGTGAATTCGTTCGGCCGTTGCCGGCTGACGGCAAGCTCACCGCCACCGATCGGCAACGCCACCAGCCGGGCGTCTTCCGAGATCAGCACATCGGGCGTGCGCGTATCCGAGACGGTCAGCAAGCCTGCCAACGCGAATGGCAGAGCCGCGAGCCGCAGCCATGTCGTCGCCATCGTCGCGATGACCAGGGCAATGGCCACCAGCAGGACCGACTGTTGCGAAATCAGCCCGACCCCATCGACAGGCGAACGCTCGGAGATCCAGCCCGATATGGCGATCATCATCGTCAGGCCCTTGCCCATCAGGTAGAGACCTGGCCAATCCAATCCGAAAGGCATCAGCAGCGCGCTGGCGACGGCCAGGAACATGACGACGGTGACGATCGGCATAACCGCGAGATTGGCGAACAGGCTGAGCGGCGACACACGCTGAAAATGCCAGATGGCAAACAGCGTCGTGGCGCTGCCGGCGATGATCGAGGTCATGGCCAGACCGATTGCCGCCAGCAGGAATTTTCGTGTCAGGAACCCGGGCAAGGATCGCTTCGGCGGCGGCGTTCTTGCTTTTCCCGCGCGGTGATCCGCCCAGCCGGCATAGGCGCCGACCAGAGCCGCGGTCGCGGCGAACGACATCTGAAAACTCGGGCCGACCACCTCATGCGGCGACACCACGATGACGGCGATCGCCGAGATCGCCAGATTGCGCATGGTGAGTGCTGCTCGATCGAACAGAACTGCAATCAGCATCACTGCCAGCATGATGAAGCTGCGTTCGGCGGCGACGACGATACCTGAGATGACGAGGTAGGCTGCGATCGAGAACAGTGCGGCGGCAGCGGCATACTTCTTGACCGGGCGACGCGCGGAAAAATCGGGAAACAAGGCGAAGGCGCCGCGCAGCAACCCCATGATGGTGCCGGCGACCAGAGCCATATGCAGTCCCGAAATGGAGATGATGTGGTAGATGCCGGTACGTCGCATCGCCTCATTGATGTCGTCGGGAATGCCGGCGCGCACGCCGACGATCAGCGCCGCGGCGATCTCGCCTTCGGCGCCGCCGACGCTCGCCCTGATATGGTCGGCGATGCCTTCACGGGCATTTTCCACGCTGGAGGAAATTCGGGCCGACAGCGGCATGTCGCCATCATCGCTGACGACAAGCTTGGGATTGCCGAGAAAGAACCCGCTGCCGCCAATGCCGGCAAAATAGCTGTCGAAGGAGAAATCATAGCTGTCCGGTCGCACCGGCCCGGTCGGCGGCAAAAGCTTGGCATATCCAGTGATGAGAGCTGT
>NZ_RZPI01000770.1:0-2466 GCF_003998715.1 Mesorhizobium sp. M7A.F.Ca.CA.002.15.2.1 | reverse complement strand
CCAGCGAGCCGACGGCATTGGTCTTGGGATTGAGGCCGGAACGCAGCAGGTTCCAGATCTCGACCGGCAGCGTGGTGTCGAAGCGGGTGAGCAGGAAGGAGATCACGAATTCGTCCCAGGAGAAGGTCATCGACAGGAAGAAGCCGGCGAAGATGGCCGGCGCCATGACCGGCACGGTGATCAACAGCAGCACCTTCCATTCCGGCGCGCCGAGGTCGCGCGCGGCGCGCTCGATGTTGATCTGATGGTCGCCCATCTGGCTGTAGATGATGGCAAAGCACAGCGGCAGATTGATCACGACATGGCCGATGCCGGCAGCCAGTAGCGATTTCGGTACGCCGGCCCAGTTGAACAGCACCAGCAGCCCCATGCCGATGATGAGATAGCTGACCGTCAGCGGCAGGGTGATCAGCCCGCGCAGCAGGCCGGAGCCGGGCAGGACGAAGCGGGCAAAGCCCCAGGCGGAAAGGAAGCCGAGCGTCACGGCGGCGAGCGACGAGATGGACGCGACCAGCAGCGAATTGACCAACGCCGAAGTCAGCCGTGGGTCCGAGAGCACCGCGTCGTACCAGCGCAGCGACGGGCCGGTGAAGGGCGGGATCGGGAACGACGTCGCCTGCAGCGAAAACAGTACCAGCACGATCACGGGCAGGAAGATGAAGCCGTAGACGGCAAGCGCGTAGAGCCAGGAGGCGATGCGGACAATCCTGCGCATCTCAGGCCCGCTCGATCTTCAGCCAGTGGGCGCAGGCGAGATAGGCGATGGTGACCACCGCCATCAGGATGATCGACAGCGCCGAGGCCAGCGGAAAGTCGCCGCGCCGGCCGATCTGCATCATCACCAGCTGCGGCATCAGCAGCTCGTTGTTGCCGCCCAGGATCTGCGGCGTGATGTAGTCGCCGATGCACAGCACGAAGGTGAGGAAGGCGCCGACCATGATGCCGGGCAAGGTCAGCGGCAGCACGACATGCAGGAAGGTTCGCACCGGCCCGGCGCCGAGATCGGCGGCCGCCTTGCGGTAGCTCGGGCTGAGCTGCTTGAGATTGGCGAAGATCGTCAGCGTCAACAACATGACGAAGAAGTGCACGAAGCCGGTGATGGTGGCGAAACGCGTGTTGGCGAGATGCACAGGCTCGCTGATGAGGCCGGAGCCGGTCAGCGCCCGGTTTATGACGCCGTTCTGCGCCAGCACCAGCAGCCAGGAATAGGAGCGCACGACATAGGAGGTCCAGAACGGCAGCACCGCCAGCATCAGCGCCAGCCGCTGCCAGCGCTCCGGCACCTGTTCGGCGAGGATCCAGGCGAAGGGATAGGCGAGCAGCACCGAGACCACGGTGACGATCGCGGTCACCTCAAGCGAGTTCACCATCGCCTGCCAGTAGGAGGGGTTGGTGAAGAATTGGCTGTAGTTGGACAGCGTGAAGCCGCCGCCCTCATGCGCCGTCAGGCTGGAAAACCCCATGGCAATGAACGGCAGCACGAAGAACAGCAGCGTCCAGCCGAGCGCCGGCGTGACCAGCGCCCAGGGCAGAGCAGAGCTCGCCCGGGGCAGGGTATGGCCCGCCCGGGGCAAGGGGTTGTTTCCAGCCGAGCTCATGAGCGCTATCGGCTCATTTCGCCTGCAGCATTTCGGTCCACATGTCCTGCATCTTCTTGTCGAGATCGGCGTTCGGCGCCGGATAGGCCTGGGCACGCGTCAGGAAGCCCGGCTGTTCGTCGAAGCGCAGCACCTTCTTCTGGTCGTCGGTCAGTGCTGCCTTGGTGTTGGCCGGCATGCCCCAGTAGCAGGAGGAGGTGGCAAGCCGCGCCTGGCCCTCCGGGCTCATAATGTACTGGATGAACTTCAGCGCCATGTCCTTGTTCTTGGAATCCTTGAACATGGCCAGCGACTGCGACCACAGAACCGCACCTTCTTTCGGGATGGAGAAGTCCAGCGCCGGGTTTTCCTTGGCTAGGCCCGCCGTCACCCATTCGCCGCCGCCGACCAGTATGTCGACCTCGCCCGTCGCCAGCGCCGTCTGGCTGGCGGTCACTTCGCCGACCAGCTTGGCATTGGCTTTCATCTTCAAGAGCTCGTCCTTGAGGGCGGGCAGGTCGGCTTCGGTGAGATCGGCCGTCTTCTTGCCGATCGCCAGTGCGGCCATGCCGATGACCGGCAGGTAGTAGTCGTAGATGGCGACCTTGCCCTTGTACTTGTCGCCGGTCAGGGCCGCCATCGACTGCATGTCGGCCGGATCGACCTTGGTCTTGTTGTAGCCGATCGTGTTGTAGCCGAACTTTTCGGTGATGCCGTAGCGCTTGCCGCCGACCATGGTGGAGCCGTTCATCTTCACCTGCGCAAACAGGTCGGCCAGCGGCAGCTTGTCTTCCGGCAGCGGCTCGAACAGGCCTTTTTCGACGCCGCGCGGCACGTCGATCGAATCGATCACCATCACGTCCCAGTCGCCCGGCTGCGACTGTTCGAC
>NZ_RZPI01000076.1:0-12486 GCF_003998715.1 Mesorhizobium sp. M7A.F.Ca.CA.002.15.2.1 | reverse complement strand
GTGATCAACCTGGTGATCTCCAGCACCGGATTGACATTGGACTCTTCGAGAACACGGCCGCCCTGATGCGCCAGACCGACTCGTCCACCGACGAGGCGATCAAGACGCTCGGCTCGAAATAGTCCATGTCGCTCGACCAGCCATCCCTGCGGGCACTCGAAAGACAACTCCAGCCGGCACCGGAAGACCGGCTTGCCGCCCTGGAACGGGTCTGGCGGCGTTTCGCCGACGCCGAGGCACTGCTCAAGCGCGGCGGCCGCGTCATCGAAGTCACGCCCACGCACTACAAGGTGCACGGCCTTTCCGGCTTCGCCAGGCTGGGTGACATCGTCGAGCAGCCCGGCCATGCCGGTGCGCGCCGCGGCGAGATCGTCAAGATCGGCCGCGACGAGGCCGTCGTGGCACCCTTCGAACGCAGCGCCGATTCCGGCATCGGTGATGCCGTGTTCCGCCGCGGTCCGCTTGTGGTGGCACCGCATGCCTCATGGCGCGGCCGCACCATCGACGCACTCACCAGGGCGATCGATGGCGGCCCGCCGCTCGCCCGGGGAGACGACACATCGCGCGGCGCCCAGACGACGCCGGGCGCCATGGCGCGGCAACGCGTCGGCACTGCCTTCATGACCGGCGTCAAGGTCATCGATATCTTCACGCCGCTCTGCTTCGGCCAGCGCCTCGGCATCTTTGCCGGCTCCGGCGTCGGCAAGTCGACGCTGCTCGCCATGCTCGCCGGAGCCGACGCATTCGATACCGTCGTGGTGGCCCTCATCGGCGAACGCGGCCGGGAAGTCCGTGAATTCCTCGAGGACACGATCGGCGACAGCATGGCCAAGACCATCGCCGTCGTCGCCACCAGCGACGAAAGCGCCATGATGCGCCGGCGTGCGCCGGACACCGCCATGCGCGTCGCCGAGCATTTTCGCGACCAGGGGCATCGCGTTTTGCTGGTGCTGGATTCGATCACCCGCTTCGCTCACGCCTTGCGTGAGGTGGCGACGGGAACCGGCGAGCCGCCGGTCGCCCGCGGTTATCCGGCCTCGGTGTTCACCGAATTGCCCAAGCTGCTCGAACGCGCCGGGCCGGGTACGGAAGGCAAGGGATCGATCACCGCCATCATTTCCGTACTGGTCGACGGCGACGATCACAACGACCCGGTCGCCGATTCCGTGCGCGGCATCCTCGACGGCCATGTCGTGCTCGACCGCACGATCGCCGAACAGGGTCGCTACCCCCCCGTCAACCCGCTGTCGTCCATATCGCGGTTGGCCGGAAAGGCCTGGAGCGTCGAACAGCGCGCGCTGGTGACAAGGCTGAAGTCGATGATCTCGCGCTTCGAGGACACACGCGATATCCGCTTGCTCGGGGCCTATCAGGGCGGCGTCGATGCCGAACTCGACATCGCCGTGCGCCAGGTGCCGCTGATCTATGAAGCGCTGACGCAAGGGCCGAAGGATCGCCCCTCAGCCGACCCGTTCTCCGATCTCGCCCGCCACCTCAAGAGCAAGCTGAACGCCGATGCCGGAGACTGAACGCGAATACACCGAGCGCATCCTGCGCGACATGATCGCCGAGGCCAATGCCGCGCAGCAGGCAGAGGCTGACACGGCGAGAACCGCCAAAGCAAAGGCCGCCCGTGCCATCGCGGCCAAAGCCGAGGCCGTTCTGGCCAGAGCCGTCAAGCCAATCCTGCCACGGGCTGGCAAAGCCGATCCTGATCTGGCCAGGCCCGTCGAACCCGCTCTGTCCCGGGCTCCCCAGGCGGTGGCTGCCGAGATGACGCAGGCCAGCCGGGAATCGCTGATCGACGGCCTGTTCCCGCGCACCGAATGGCCGCAGCCGCCAAAGGCGCCGTTTCCCCGACTGGAGAAGAAGTCCGACCGACGCAGCGATTTCGTCATTGCCGCGCTCGGCATCGCGCTCGGCCTGATCTGCGCCCTGTTCCCCTGGTATATCTTCTTCAACCAGGACCAGTTTGGCGTCCAGGCGATGAAGTTCGGCGGCACAGGCTCTAATTCCGGGCGAGCGGGCGGCGGCGTGGTCGCCGAACGCAGCGCGCCGCTGACGGCAAAGGACGTTCCCGCGGCCAATCTCGATCTTCTTGCCACGGGGACGGTGCGGGATGATGCCGATCCCGCAGCCGCATCCGACGAGCAACCGTTTCCGGCCGACGCGGCGAAATTCCGCATGGTTCATGTCGCCAACGGCCGCGCCATGATCCAGGACGACGCTGGCCTCTGGATGGTCCAGCGCGGCTCGATACTGCCGGATTCCAGCAAGGTATCCTCCATCGAGCAGCGCAACGGCAAATGGGTCATGATCACCAGTGCCGACCAGGTGATCGAACTGTCCCGATAAACGATCTCCGGCTTCCGGCCATCCGCAAGGCCCGCGCAAGACTGGCGGCCTAGTCTCTGGGTACCTGCTCGGAGATTCCCATGGAGCCCGTTTCCCTTTTCGACCTCGCCGCCAAGCAAGCGCAATGGCTGGCCGTGCGCCAGTCGGCCGTGGCCGGCAACATCGCCAATGCCAACACGCCAGGCTATACGGCAAACGACGTCGAGCCATTCGAAAAAGTGCTCGACCGCGCCGCCGTATCGCTGCAGGCCACCCAGGCCGGCCATCTCGGCAATGCAGCGACCAATGCCGGCTTCACCATCAAGCCGCAGGAAGATGACGGCGTTGTCATGCCGTCCAAGAACTCGGTCGTGCTGGAAGACCAGTTGCTGAAGGCCGGCGAGGTGCGCCGGTCCTTCGAGCTCAACACGGCGATCGTCAAGGCGTTCCATTCGATGATGATGATGGCGGTGAAGAGCTGACCATGGACGCACTGACCGCAGCCCTCAAAGTCGCAGCATCCGGCCTCGGCGCCCAGTCGGAACGCCTGCGCGTGGTTTCCGAGAACCTCGCCAACGCCCAGTCGACGGGCACCGCGCCCGGCTCCGACCCTTATCGCCGCAAGACCATCAGCTTCGTCTCCGAGCTCGACCGGGCCTCCGGCAGTTCAACGGTTGCAGTGAACTCGATCGATCGAGATCCCAGTGACTTTCCAGTCGAGTTCCAGCCCGGCAACGAGGCCGCCGACGAGAAGGGCTACGTCAAGATGCCCAACGTCAACGTGCTGATCGAAATGGCCGACATGACCGAGGCCAATCGCTCCTACGAGGCCAACCTTCAGGTGGTCAAGCAGGCCCGCGACCTGATTTCCATGACCATCGACCTGATGAGGAACCAGTAATGATCAGCGGTATCGGAGCCCTTCAGTTCAAGCCGTCGATCGGCGGCGATGACGCCGCCACAAGCCTGCTCCAGGGCGGCGCGACACCGTCGGCCGGTGGCAATGTCGGCACCTCCTTTGCCGAGGCGCTGAGCCAGGCAGCCTCCAAGACCGTCGACACGATGCAGAATGCCGAGCAGGTATCGATGCAGGCGCTCAAGGGCGATGCCGACACCCGCCAGGTGGTCGACGCCGTGATGAGCGCGCAGCAGGCGCTTCAGACCGCCGTCGCGATACGCGACAAGGTGGTCTCTGCCTATCTCGAAGTCAGTCGAATGGGCATCTGAGGAATTCCGCCATGAAAGCACTCGCCATCGCCGCCACCGGCATGAATGCCCAGCAGACAAATCTGGAAGTCATCGCCAACAACATCGCCAACATCAACACCACCGGCTACAAGCGCGCCCGTGCCGAATTCTCCGACCTGCTCTATCAGGTCGACCGCACGCAAGGCGTGCCCAACCGCTCCAACGCCTCGCTGGTGCCGGAGGGCGTCTCGATCGGCCTCGGCGTCAAGACGACGGCGGTGCGCAACGTGCACACCCAGGGCGAACTGACCAGCACCGGCAACAGTTTCGACCTGGCGCTGACCGGCAGGGGCTGGTTCCAGATCGAGGGTGCCGACGGCGGCACGCTCTACAGCCGCGCCGGCGCTCTCAACACCAACGCCACCGGCCAGCTGGTGACGGTCGACGGCGCTGCGGTCATTCCGGCAATCAATGTTCCCGTTGATGCCGTCGAGGTCATCGTCAACAAGACCGGCCAGGTCTTCGCCCGCATCGACGGCCAGACCGACCTGCAGAACCTCGGTCAGCTTCAGATCGCCAATTTCGCCAACGAGGCCGGCCTGGCGCCGCTTGGCGACAATCTGTTCCAGGAAACCACGGCTTCGGGGCCCGCGAATGTCGGCGTGCCTGGCGATCCCGGTTTTGCCACCATCCAGCAGGGCTATCTCGAAGCCTCCAACGTCGACCCGGTCAAGGAAATCACCGAACTGATCTCGGCGCAGCGCGCTTATGAGATGAACTCCAAGGTCATTCAGGCCGCCGACGACATGGCCTCCGTGGTCTCCAAGAACATCAGGTAACGCATGATGTCGACGCCCGGCCTCCTGTCCGCATTCCGCCGCACCGCGCTCGTCCTTGCGCTGGTGACCGGCACGATGCCGGCTTTTGCCCAGGAATCGGCCAACCAGTCGGCCACCCGGATCGCCAGCAATCAAGCTGGCGGCGAGGTGGTGCTTATTCCGAGCCGGGTTATCTATCCCGGCGAGACCATCAACCTGGCTGCCCTGAAACAGGTCACCCTTATCGTCGGCAAGCACAAGCCGGAGGCGGTCGCCACACGGGCCGAAGAACTGGATGGCAAGGTCGCCAAGCGCACCTTGCTGCCCGGCCGCTACATTCCCTCCGCCGCCATCCGCGAGGCCTGGCTGGTCGAACAGGGTGCCTCCGTGCAGATCTTCTTCATCGCCGGCGGCCTGACGATCTCGGCGACCGCCGTGACGCTGCAACCAGGAGCCGCGGGCGACCTCGTCAAGGTTCGCAACATCTACAGCGGCAAAATCCTGTCCGGCACGGTGATGGCGGATGGAACCATCCAGGTCAGCGCTTCATGATGCGCGGGCTTACCTTGATCCTGGCAGCCGTGCTTGGCCTGCAGCCGGCGCTGGCCGACGGCCTGACGCCGAAGGCCAAGCGCGAGCTCGCCGCCAAGAATGGCGGCGTCTACAACGATCCCGAATATGATCCGGCCACCACCAGCCGCATGTTCCGGGTTTCGACCGGGCCGAGTTCGCTGCCGCCGGGCCAGGTCGCCTCGCGTATCAAGGACATCGCCCAGCTGCAGAGTTCGCGCGACAATCAACTCGTCGGCTACGGCCTGGTCATCGGCCTTGCCGGATCGGGCGACAGCCTGCGCAACTCGCCATTCACCGAACAGTCGATCCGCGCGATGCTCGAAAACCTCGGCATCGCCACCGAAGGCGGCAGCGCGCGCGCCAAGAATGTCGCCGCCGTCATCGTCACCGCCAACATGCCGCCCTACGTGCAGTCGGGCGCCCGCATCGACATCGACGTCTCCTCGATGGGCGACGCGACCTCGCTTTCCGGCGGCACGCTGATCATGACGCCGCTGAAGGCGGCGGACGGCGAAATCTATGCCGTCGGCCAGGGCTCGGTCATCGTGTCCGGCTTTACCGCGCAAGGACAGGCCGAGCAGCTGACGCAAGGCGTGCCAACCGCCGGCCGCGTGCCCAACGGCGCCATCGTCGAGCGTGCCGTCCAAGCCGAATTCGACGATCAGGCGATCCTGACGCTGCAGCTGCGCAATCCTGATTTCTCGACCGCTATCCGCATCGCGGACGCCATCAACGACTACACCGGCCAGCGCTTCGGCATGCGGGTGGCGGCCGAGCGCGATTCGCGCACCGTCCAGATCAGAAGGCCGAAGGGTGTCTCGGCGGCGCGCTTCTATGCCGAAATCGAGAATTTGGTGGTCGAATCCGACACGCCGGCCCGTGTCGTGATCGACGAGCGCACCGGCACCATCGTCATCGGCAATGATGTCAAGATCTCACGGGTCGCCATCAGCCACGGCACGCTCACCGTGCGCATCACCGAAGCGCCGCGCGTCGTCCAGCCCGAGCCCTTCTCCAAGGGCGAGACCGCGATCGAACCGTTCACCGCCATCGACGCCAGCCGGCCCGACGCCCGCGTTGCCGTGCTTGACGGGCCCGATCTCCAGACCCTCGTTTCCGGCCTCAACCGCCTCGGCGTCAAGCCGGACGGCATCATCGCCATTCTGCAGGGCATCAAGTCGGCCGGGGCCCTGCAGGCCGACCTGGTTCTGCAATAGGCGATGCCGATGAAGCGCTCCTTCCCACGCCACGACAGACGCCGCAAAGCCGCGATCCTGCTTGCGACCGCTTTTCTCGCGGCTCTGCCCTTTGCCGGCGGCACCGCGCGCGGCGAGGAGACGGTCCGCCAGGTCCTGCCGGGAGCACAGGTGGCGGCGGCGCCGCAGCAACTGACACGGGAAAAGGCGCCGGACCAAAGCGAGATCGAGCGCTTCTGCTCAAACATCGCCGATGCCGCCCGCGACCGCCGCTATGTCCTGCAGGCGCAGGAACTGAAGCAGCTCCAGGCTGGCATTGACGAGCGCATGAAAGCTCTTGATGCAAAGAAAGCTGAATACGAGACCTGGCTGAAGCGGCGCGAGGTTTTCCTGGCCCGGGCCGAGGACGGCGTCGTCCAGATCTACGCCGGTATGAAACCCGACGCCGCCGCCGAGCGGCTGGCCATCGTCAACGCCGACCTGGCTGCGGCTATATTGATGAAGCTCGATTCACGCAAGGCGAGCGTCATCCTCAACGAAATGGACCAGAAGGCGGCGGCGACGCTCACCGGCATTATGGCCAGCGCAGCCCGAAGGGTAGATCCGTCATGATCCGGAAGATGCTTGTCCTGTGCGCGGTTACTACCATGCTGTCCGGTTGCGGAACCAACCTCAAGGAGGTCGGCAGAGAGCCGGCCCTGTCCCCGGTCGGCTCCGGCATCGATGGCGGCAGCACCGGCTCGCTCTATCGATATCCGCAAACGCCGCCAGCGCCGGTCAAGAAATTCTCGTTGTGGGACGACCGCCAGAGCCGGCTGTTCACCGACCCGCGGGCGCTGTCCCAGGGCGACATCCTGACGGTCAAGATCAAGATCAACGATCGCGCCAACTTCAAGAACCAGAACGACAGGAGCCGCACCGCCAATCGCAAGCTCGGTTATGACCTCAGCGCGCAGTGGGACAAGTGGAGCACCGCCGGCAAGGGCGCCGGGGCGCTCACCTCCACCACCGACACGACGGCTGACGGCGAGATCAAGCGCTCGGAAACGCTTGAACTCAATGTCGCGGCGATCGTCACCGATGTGCTGCCCAACGGCAATCTGATGATCACCGGATCGCAGGAAGTGCGCGTCAATGCCGAGCTCAGGGTGCTGACGCTCGCCGGCATCGTGCGGCCGGCCGATATCGGCGCCGAAAACACCATCCCCTACGAACGCATCGCCGAGGCCCGCATCTCCTACGGCGGACGCGGTCGCATCACCGAGGTCCAGCAACCTGCCTACGGCCAGCAGATCCTCGACCAGGTTCTTCCGTTCTAGGATCGGGGCAGGTCGCCGTGGCAAATATTGAACAGGTTCAGCCGCGCAAGGGTCCCTCCCCTGTCATTCAGGCCGGCATGCTGCTGCTTGTGACGGCGGCCGCCATTGGCGTGGGTTGGATGTCCGGCGGTTATCTCAAGGGCGTCGGCGCACCGGCGTCGGTACCGGTCGCGCCTGAGAACGAAGGTAAGATCATGCAGCCCGCCGCAGCCGAGCAACCAGGCCTGGGCCCGATGCTTGTCGTGCTGGCGCCGATCACCACCAACATCGCCTCGCCTGCCGGCACCTGGATCAGGATGGAGGTGTCCGTCGTCTATGACGCGCCGCAGCCACAGGCAATGTCGGATGACATCCACCAAGATCTCCTGGCCCTGGTGCGCACGTTGAAGATGCATCAGATCGAGGGAGCCAGCGGCTACCAGCACCTGAAGGCCGACCTCGAAGAACGCGCCGCGATCCGCAGCCAGGGTCACGCCAAACAGGTACTCATCAGGACATTGCTGCTCGAATGAGAAAGTTCCTTCTCGCCACCGCCATGATCGCCGCCGCCACCTCCATCGCGGCGGCTCAGCAGCTCGATCTCGGCGGCATCGGCAAGGCTGACGGCACCACCGTCGGCTACATCATCCAGATGTTCGGCCTGCTGACTGTTCTGTCGGTCGCGCCGGGCCTGCTGATCATGGTGACCAGCTTCACCCGCTTCGTCATCGCCTTCTCGATCCTGCGCGCCGGCATCGGCCTGCAGTCGACACCGGCAAACCTCATCCTGATTTCGCTGTCGCTGTTCATGACCTTCTATGTCATGGCGCCGACCTTCGATCAGGCCTGGAACACCGGCGTCAAGCCGCTGATGGACAACCAGATCACCCAGACCGAAGCCTTCGACAAGATTTCCGATCCGTTCCGCACCTTCATGCTGCACAATGTGCGTGACAAGGATTTCGACCTCTTCGCCGATCTCGCCCGCGAGCGCGGCCAGACCGTTTCGCGCGACACCGTCGACCTGCGCATCCTGGTGCCCGCCTTCATGATCTCGGAGATCCGGCGCGGCTTCGAAATCGGCTTCCTGATCGTGCTGCCATTCCTGGTCATCGACCTGATCGTCGCCACCATCACGATGGCGATGGGCATGATGATGCTGCCGCCCACGGTGGTGTCGCTGCCGTTCAAGATCCTGTTCTTCGTCCTGATCGACGGCTGGAACCTGCTTGTCGGCAGCCTGGTGCGCTCCTTCAACTGACTCTGCCGCGCCGGCTCGAAATTCCAGCAATATATTTTCGATTAACCGTCCGGTTTAGCCCTTTGGTAGGGACTTGCCCGCATATTCGCTCGCAGATGGCGGGTGATCGATTTCAGAGATCATTGGCATGATGCCGCACCGTCATACCGGGAGGCCCGGTATGTCAAAAAAACACCTGTAAAAACCAAGGTACGAGTACCATGTCCAGCATCATGACGAACTCCGCCGCGTTGACGGCTCTGCAGAGCCTTAACGCCACCAGCAAATCCCTCCAGGACACCCAGGCCCGCATCTCGACCGGTTATCGCGTCTCGCAGGCCTCAGACAACGCCGCTTACTGGTCGATCGCCACCACGATGCGCTCCGACAACCAGGCAATGTCCACCGTTTCGGACGCTCTCGGCCTCGGCGCCTCGAAAGTCGACACCGCCTATACCGGCATGAACAGCGCGATCTCCACCATCAACCAGATCAAGGCAAAGCTGCTGGCTTCCTACGGCCAGACGGACGCCTCGAAGGAAAAGACCCAGACCGAAATCACCGCTCTTCAGGCGCAGATGAAGTCCTACGCCGACGGCGCCACCTTCTCCGGCACCAACATGCTGTCCGTAGACAGCGGCTCAACAGCCACGACGGCTGCCGATGTGAAGATCCTTTCGGCCTTCAACCGTGACGCGGCCGGCGCATCTTCGATCTCGACCATCGACGTCAAGGTGGAAAGCATCAAGCTCTATGAAGCTGGTACCACCTCGGGCCTCGCGAAGGGCATCCTTGACACGTACCGCCTCGGCAGCGACGGCAGTGTGGCCGCAGCGGTCTCCGGCACGCAGACAGCTCTAGGGGCGGCTGCACTGGCCACCGACACCTATTCGGCCGCCTCGCTTTCCATCTTCTCGGGTGGCACGGCTGCCAGCGATTCGCAGATCAAGCAGATGCTGACCGTCATCGACTCCGCGCTCGCCGATATGACCAACTCGGCCACCACGCTCGGCGCCGCCAAGAGCAGTATCGACCTGCAGAAGACCTTCACCTCGGACCTGATGGACTCCATCGACCGCGGCGTCGGCCAGCTCGTCGATGCTGACATGAACAAGGAATCGACCCGTCTGCAGGCCCTGCAGGTCCAGCAGCAGCTCGGCGTGCAGGCGCTGTCGATCGCCAACGGTTCCTCGCAGTCGATCCTGTCGCTCTTCCGCGGCTGATCGCCTCCGCTCAACCACAGTTCGCACTAGAAATTCGGGCCGCGCCAAAAGCGCGGCCCTATTTGCGTTTGCTCCAGCCCCGCACAATCCTCGATCCTTAACTCTCAAAAGCCAGCTTTTAACAGGCTGTTAACCATGCCGCGCTAGTTATGGTTAACCAATAGCTTACGACAGTTGGCGAATCGGTCCGAACGGCACGATGCCAATCGTTGAACAGGCCCATCCGGCATGTCTGAGCATGTCGGCTTTTGAGAAGGAGCGACTTTCTTGGCGAGCATCATGACCAACGCCTCGGCGTTAACCGCACTTCAAAGCCTCAGCGCCACCAACAAGTCGCTCGAACAGACACAGGCCCGCATATCGACCGGCTATCGGGTCTCGCAGGCTTCGGACAACGCCGCCTATTGGTCGATCGCCACCACCATGCGCTCGGACAATTCGGCCCTGTCGACGGTGCAGGATGCACTCGGCCTCGGCGCCTCGAAAGTCGATGCCGCCTACACCGGCATCACCAACGTGCTGACGACGATCGGCCAGATCAAGACCAAGGTGTTGTCCATGGTCGGCCAGACGGATGCCGCCAAGGCGAAGACCCAGACCGAGATCAAGGCGCTTCAAACGCAGATGAAGTCCTTTGCCGATGCGGCCACCTTCTCCGGCTCGAATTTCCTCGCGGTGACCTCCAAGCAGGTCACGGCCGCCAATGATGGCGTCCAGCCCGACTCGCAGATCGTGTCCTCATTCAATCGCTCTTCATCCGGCGCTGTCTCGATCGGAACGATCAACATCAATGTCGAGGGCACCAAGCTTTTCGACTACGGCCTTGCCGCCGAGGTCAAGAACCAGGGCGTCCTCGATCGCCAGACCTCCATCTATTCCACGGGCGCCGCCCAGACCCTGTATGACAACGCCTATGCTGGCGTGATCGCGGGCGGAGGAACGGATATCGCCGCGAACACTGCCGGCCAGACGGCGGCGGGAGCGGTCACCAAGGTCGACAATATTTCCGCCTACAACCTCGACATCACGGCCCCAGGGGTGACCGACGGCATCATCACCCAGATGGTCACCATGATGGACAAGGTCATGGCCCAGTTGACTGATTCCGCCACCATCATCGGTTCGGCCAAGAGCTCGATCGACCTGCAGAAGACCTTCACCCAGAGCCTGATGGACTCCATCGACCGCGGCGTCGGCCAGCTCGTCGACGCCGACATGAACAAGGAATCGACCCGCCTCCAGGCCCTGCAGGTGCAGCAGCAGCTCGGCATCCAGGCACTGTCGATCGCCAACAGCTCCTCGCAGTCGATCCTGTCGCTGTTCAAGAACTAATCGCGGGCGCCACCGGCGCCCTCCTTTCGCATCCCAACTGACGGGCCGCGCCGCAAGCGCGGCCCGATTTCATTTTCGCACAAGCTTCGAAGACTAGAGTTCCGGCGGACAATCATGCTGGGAGTCGTCGAACCGTGCCGGAACAGATCCAGAGCATCATCTCGAATCTCCGCGGGTTTGGCGTGAAGCGCCTCGCCATGCTGGCGGGCATCGCCGTTCTGGTGATGGGCGTCATCGGCATCGCCTCGGTCTATCTCAACCGCCCCGCCTACGACACGCTCTATGTCGGGCTCGACCGCGCCGACGTGAACCAGATCGGCCTGGTGCTCGGCGAAGCCGGTATCGGCTTCGATGTCGGCGCCGACGGAACCTCGGTTCTGGTGCCGGCCGGCACCACCGCCCAGGCGCGCATGCTGCTCGCCGAAAAGGGCCTGCCGACCAGCGCCAATGCCGGCTACGAACTGTTCGACAATGTCGGCTCGCTCGGCCTCACCTCGTTCATGCAGCAGATCACCCGCGTGCGCGCGCTTGAAGGTGAGATCGCCCGCACCATCCAGTCGATATCGGGCATCAAGGCGGCGCGGGTCCACATCGTCATGTCCGAACGCGCCAATTTCCGCCGTGACGAGCAGCAGCCTTCCGCCTCCGTGGTCATCCGCTACGCCGGCATCGACGCCGAAAAGAGCGCCATGTCGATCCGCCATCTCGTCGCCGCCGCCGTCCCCGGCCTGTCGGCCGACAAGGTGACGGTGCTCGATTCCAGCGGCAATCTGCTGGCTGCGGGCGACGACCCTTCAAACACCAGCGCCGCCCGCACGCTCGGCGTCGAGCAGACCGTCGAGGCGCAGATCGGAGACAACATCCGCCGTGCGCTGACGGCCTATCTCGGCCCCGACAATTTCCGCGCCAGCGTCAAGGCCGAGGTCAACACCGACACCCGCCAGACGGAAGAGACCATCTTCGATCC
This sequence comes from Mesorhizobium sp. M7A.F.Ca.CA.002.15.2.1, assembly GCF_003998715.1. Taxonomy (NCBI): domain Bacteria; kingdom Pseudomonadati; phylum Pseudomonadota; class Alphaproteobacteria; order Hyphomicrobiales; family Phyllobacteriaceae; genus Mesorhizobium; species Mesorhizobium sp. M7A.F.Ca.CA.002.15.2.1. Next base: position 317 of record NZ_RZPI01000076.1, on the reverse strand, counting down.
GAATTCCCGCGTCGAGCGCTCGGTGCAGTCGGTGCGCGCCAACGAGAACAACAACCAGAAGCAGGCTTCCACTCCGGCCAGCGTCGAGCAGAACCTGCCTGAGACCCAGGCAACCGCCACCGATGGCCCGCAATCCTCCTCGCAGAACGACCGCAGGGAAGAGATCACCAACTACGAGATCAATTCCAAGAAGATCGCCACCGTCTCCAACGGCTACACCGTCACCAAGATGTCGATTGCCGTGGTCGTCAACCAGCAGCGGCTGACGACCACGGCAATCGACATCTTGGTGACGGTGTAGCCGTTGGAGACGGTGG
>NZ_RZPI01000769.1:0-2467 GCF_003998715.1 Mesorhizobium sp. M7A.F.Ca.CA.002.15.2.1 | reverse complement strand
GGACCGCGCCCGAGTCGGGCGAGCCGCCGCCCGCCGTTTCCGGCATGACCGGCTTCAGCACGCGCTCACGCACCAGATGGCGGGTGACTTCGCTTTCAGCCTTGTTGAGATACCAGTCGATGAGCCGGCGGATTTCGGCGCGCTGCATCGGGTCCTCGGCGAACAGCCGCTTGTCGCGCTTCAGCACGCCGCGCGTTTCATCGAGATATTCCGATATGACCGTCGCGCCGACGATCGGCACGTCGCCTTCGGCCAGCAGGATCGGCAGCGTGCCGGCCGGGTTCAGCGCCAGGAACTCCTTGCGCCGGGTCCACGGCTTTTCCTCGATCAAAGCCAGCTCCTCGCCATACTCGCCGAATGCGAGGCGGACGAAGCGACAGGTGGCGAACATGGGATGGTGGAAAAGCGTCAGCATGGTTCCGCGATGATAAAGCGCACTGGCGAATCGCAGGGCGCACCGGTAAGTCTTGGCCGCCCGGTTAGCGGGCCGTCAGGGTGTTGCGACCTATAGGGGGACTTCAACGCCATGACAAGCAAGCCCTTCTGTCAGCCGTCATGCCAATGCCGAGGTAGCCATGGAAAGCCAGACCATCGTCGAAGCCCTGCTGCTCGGCCTGCTGGAGGGGCTGACCGAGTTCATACCGGTGTCCTCGACCGGCCATATCCTGCTCGCTGGCCATTTCCTCGGCTTCCACTCGACCGGCAAGGCCTTCGAGATCCTGATCCAGCTCGGCGCCATCCTGGCGATCCTCAGCGTTTATTTCCGCCGCCTCTGGAAAATGCTGCTCGAACTGCCGCACGACCGACTGACCAGGCATTTCGTCATCGGCATCCTCATCGCCTTCCTGCCGGCGGCATTCATCGGCGCGCTGGCGCATGATTTCATAAAGACGGTGCTGTTCGAATCGCCGAGGCTGATCTGCATCATGCTGATTATCGGCGGCGTCGTGCTGCTGGTGGTCGACCGCATGAACCTCAAGCCGGTTTATCGCGACGTCGAGCGCTTCCCGACCCGGCTTTACCTGCAGATCGGGCTTTTCCAGTGCCTGTCGCTCATTCCCGGCACATCGCGTTCGGGCTCGACCATCGTCGGCGCCCTGCTTTTGGGCGTCGACAAGCGCGCGGCCGCTGAATTTTCCTTCTTCCTTGCAATCCCGACCATGGTCGGCGCCTTCGCCTTCGACCTGTTCAAGAACCGCAACGTGCTGAGCAGCGCCGACCTGCCGATCATCGCCGTCGGCTTCGTCGCCGCCTTTGTCACGGCGCTCATCGTCGTGCGCTTCCTGCTCGATTACGTCTCGCGCAAGGGTTACTCGCTGTTCGGCTGGTGGCGGCTGGTGGTGGGCGGTGTCGGGTTGGTGGCGTTGATGATCTGGGGGTGAGGAGTGTTCCGCGTAGCGGCCCTCACGCTTCGTCCCACGGGCTCCGCCCGTGGATGACGAATGAAGGAGGGCTGCCCCCTCTAACTCTTCCCATAAAACGCGTTCTCGACATGCACCGGCCAGCGCCAGGGCAGCACGGCGACCATGTCGAAGCGCATCGACAGCCTGCCGTAGTCCGCTTGGCGCGACAGCCAGATGTCGGCCGCGCCTTCTATTCGACGTTCCGATTCGTGGCCGATCGCCTCCATGGCTTCCATCAGCGACCGGCGCGCCTTGACCTCGACGAACAGCACCAGGTCGCCGCGCCGCGCGATCAGGTCGATCTCGCCGAAGCGCGTGCGGTGGCGGCGCGCCAGGATCCGGTAGCCCTTCAGCATCAGCGCTGCCGCCGCCAGCCATTCGCTGCGATGGCCGCGCCGATAGGCTTTTTGGCGGCTGGCGCTCGGGCGTTCAGCCACCGTCGCTTTCTCCCGAAGCATCCTTGAGCTCCAGCAATCGCCGATAGAGCGCCTGTTTCTGGCCGCCGGTCATCTTCGCGGCTTCCGCCGCCGCCTTGGAGGCCGGCATCTCGGCGGCAAGCGACAGAAGCAAACGGTCGATGTCGGCGGGTTCGTCGACCCTGGCCTCGGCCGGAGCGACGCAGACGACGATCTCGCCCTTCGGCGTATCGGCCGCGGCATAGTGGTCGGCCAGCGCCTGCAGCGTGCCGGTTCGCATCTCCTCGAAGGTCTTGGTCAATTCCCTGCCGATCGCGGCCTTGCGCTCGCCGCCCAGCGCTTCGACCATGGCACCGAGGGATTCGGCCAGCCGGCGCGGCGATTCGAAGAAAATCAATGTCGCCGGCACGGCTTTCAGTGCCTCCAGCCGCGTCAGCCGCTGCCCGGTCTTCACCGGTAAAAATCCGGCGAACATGAAGGCATCGGAGGGCAGGCCGGATGCGGTCAACGCCGCGAGCGGCGCCGATGGGCCGGGGATAGGCACGACGCGAATGCCGTGGTCGAGCGCCTCGCCGACCAGCCGGTAGCCGGGATCGGACACCAGCGGCGTGCCGGCATCGGAGATCAGCGCCACGCTCTGTCCGGCCT
>NZ_RZPI01000768.1:0-2468 GCF_003998715.1 Mesorhizobium sp. M7A.F.Ca.CA.002.15.2.1 | reverse complement strand
CACCTATGATATCGAGGATCTCGGGCCGTCGCTGGGAACGGCGAAATGGGCCCGCGATCTCGACGGCCAGGCGCACGCGATCCTGGAACAAATCCTCGCCGCCGACGTGCTTGTCGTGGGCTCGCCGACCTACAAGGGCAGCTATACCGGCCTGTTCAAGCATTTCTTCGACCTGATCGATCCGGCGGCATTGCGGGGAAAGCCCATCGTGCTGACGGCGACCGGCGGTGGCGAGCGCCCTGCCTTGATCGTCGAGCATCAGCTGCGGCCGCTGTTCGGCTTCTTCGAGGCCTTTGCGCTGCCCACCGCCGTCTACGCCACCGACAAGGATTTCACCGACGGCGTGCTGCGCTCCGAGGCGATCCTTAAGCGTGCGGCGCAGGCGGTCGACGAGGTCGGCTTTGTGCTGGCCAATCGTTCGGCAGGCCGGATCGCCGCTGAATAGCCTGTCGTCAGCCAGATTGAACTGAACGAAATCCGTGAGGGCAGCGCCCCCGCTTACGCGCAATTTACGACCGACCGCTAAAACCGTTCCTGTCTGATTCGTCTGGGACAGGAACGTCATGAGCAAAGCCCTCACATCCTTCGCATTGGTCGCCGTGCTGACCGCCTTGCTCATGGCGTTGAGCCTGGCTGTCGCCAGGCACGGCTATCCCTATGGCGCGATCGGCGTCAGGCGCCTTGACGGCATTGCCGACGCCGGCGTGTTCATCCCGATTGCCGCCGTCTATTTCTTCAGCGCGATGCTGATGATGATCCTGCCGATAAGGGCGGCCGGTATCGTCCTGACCCATGCCGCCGATGCCCTTTTCTGGACCGTGATCGCACTGTTTGCGACCATCGTCGGCTGTATGGTCGCCAGATGGGCGTTCGGGCAGGGCAGCGCCGTGTGGACATTGCTGAACTGGCGGTTCCTGTTTGCCGCGGCGATCGTCGGTTGTCACTTTGTCATGAACGAGTTGCGCCGCAACGTGCTGCTGCGCAGCCTGTTCTTCGTCGTCTTTGCCGCTGCGACGCTGGCCTGCCTGTTCTGGTCGTTCACACTCTGACCAGCCGTAACCGGCTACTTCGCTGATCCTGCGGCGATGTTGCCGGCGGCAATTTCCATCCATGTCCAGAGATAGGCGGCAAGACCGCGATCGACATGGATGCGCAGCTTGGCGTCATGGCGATAGACGACGGCGCTGATGTCGGCGAAGGACAGCGCTGCACTGGCGCTCGCTTGGCTGGGATCGAGCGTCGTTCCACGCGCGATGAAAGCGTCGAGCGCCGTGCCCTCGGCCTCGAACATTTGCAACCCGGCGCTGATCGCCGTCACCGCGAACCCGTCTGTGTGCCAGCCCGAGGCGATGGCAAGCGGGCTGTTCGAGACGATCAGCAGCCGGTCGCGCGCCAGTCGCGCCGCATAGCGGTCACCTTGTGCGGTGCCAAAGGCTCCGACTCCGTTCCCGTCGGCGCTCGAAGCCCGCGCCCACGCGTCGAGGTCGCCGCTGACCAGCAACTGGTTGAGGCCGCAGACCGCGCGCACCACAAGGCCGGGCACCTTGATCACCGCCGATTGCCAGTCCGGTGCAACGGACCATTTTTCCGCGAGATCACGCATGCAGCCGGTCTCCTGCCGGGTCGAAGGCGCAAGGGGCGGTAATTGTCGCCTTGCTGATCTTGCCGAGATACTGGATGTCAATCGTCTCGCCGTGCCGCGTCGCGCCGCGCTCTATCAGCCCAAGCGCAACCGGGCGGCCAAGCGTCGGGCTCTGGTAGCTCGAGGTGACAAAGCCCTGGCTGCGCAATCTGCCGTCGATCCGTTTGATGCCATGCGCGCCGGTCGGCAGCGGTGCTTCGCCTTGCGGCACTGCCAGCCCGACAAGCTGCATGCGATTGTCACGCGACGCCTCCTCGGTGAACAATGAGCGGCGGCCGACGAACTCGGTCTTGCGTTTGGCCCGCGGACCGTGGACGCCGAGATCATGCGGCAATGTGGTGCCGTCGGTGTCCTTGCCGATGACGATAAAACCCTTTTCGGCACGCAGGATCATCAGCGCCTCCAGGCCGATGACGATGGCGTCGAGCGCCTGGCCGGCCTCGCGCAGATGCGCCCATAGCGGCTCGGCGTGGTCGGCCCGGATCGAAATCTCGTAGCTCCTGTCGCCGGTGAAACTGACGCGGGCGATGCGGACTTCGTCGCCGGCATAAGTGCCATGACCGATCGCCATATGCGGCAGGTCGGCATCGTCGAGCGAGAGGCCAAGATGCAGCTTTTCCAGCAGCTTGCGGGCATTTGGCCCCGAAACGGTCAGTGTCGCCATGTCCGGTGTGGCGTTGTGGATGTAGACGGCGCCGCGGCCAAAACGGTCCTGGCGCCATTCCTCCAGCCGCGCATGGACGGCGGCGACATGCGAGGACGAGCACGACACGACGAAGCGATGCTCGTCCTCGCATGTCGCCGCCGTCCATGCGCGGCTGGAGGA
>NZ_RZPI01000767.1:0-2479 GCF_003998715.1 Mesorhizobium sp. M7A.F.Ca.CA.002.15.2.1 | reverse complement strand
GATCAAAGGTGACCTCGGGCAAGCGAGCCCGCGCCTTCTCGATCATGTCGGGCGAAGTGTCGAAGCCGCTCACCTCAGCATCCGGCCAGCGCTCGACAAGCAGTTCGGTCGAGTTGCCCGGCCCGCAGCCGATGTCGACGACCCGGCGTGGAAAGTCGACGGGCACCTGCGCCACAAGATCCCGCGCGGGCCGCGTGCGCTCGTCTTCGAATTTCAGATATTGGGCGGCGGACCAATCAGCCATTTGAGCTCCTCATGCCGGTTGAGATCGCCGCCCGGAACCCCCCCTACCGCGTCAGCCTCTTGTAGGTCATGCGGTGCGGGTTGACGGCATCCGGCCCGAGGCGGCGGATCTTGTCCTGCTCGTAATCCTCGAAATTGCCCTCGAACCATTCGACATGGCTGTCGCCCTCGAAGGCGAGGATGTGCGTCGCCAGGCGGTCGAGGAACATGCGATCGTGCGAGATGATGACCGCGCAGCCACCGAAATTTTCCAGCGCGTCTTCGAGTGCGGCCAGCGTTTCGGTATCGAGATCGTTGGTCGGTTCGTCGAGCAGCAGCACATTGCCGCCGGTCTTCAACATCTTGGCCAAATGCACGCGGTTGCGCTGGCCGCCGGAGAGGTTGCCGACCTTCTGCTGCTGGTCGCCGCCACGGAAGTTGAACGACGCGCAATAGGCGCGCGTGTTGGCCTCGAACTTGCCGAGCTTGACCACTTCTGCGCCGCCGGAAATCTCTTCCCACACCGTCTTCGACGGATCGAGAGCATCGCGGCTCTGGTCGACATAGCCGAGCTTCACCGTTTCGCCGACGCGCACAGAACCCGCATCCGGCTTTTCCTGGCCGGTGATCATGCGAAACAGTGTCGTCTTGCCGGCGCCGTTCGGGCCGATGACGCCGACGATGCCGCCGGGCGGCAGCTTGAATTCCAGGCCGTCGATGAGCAGCGTGTCACCAAAGCCCTTCGACAGGCCTTCCGCCTCGATCACGACATTGCCGAGCCGCTCGCCGTGCGGGATGACGATCTGCGTATCGCTCGGACGCCGCTTGTCGGCTGCATCCAAAAGGTCCTGGAACGCCTGGATACGCGCCTTGGACTTGGTCTGGCGGGCCTTCGGGCTCGACTGGATCCATTCGCGCTCGCGGCCGATGGCGCGCTGGCGGGCATCGTCCTCGCGGCCTTCCTGCTTGAGCCGCTTGGCCTTGGCTTCGAGGTATTTGGTGTAGTTGCCCTCATAGGGAATGCCGCGGCCGCGATCGAGTTCCAGGATCCAGCCGGTGACGTTGTCGAGGAAGTAGCGATCGTGGGTGATGATCATCACGGCGCCCGGATAGGCACGCAGATGCTTTTCCAGCCATGCCGTGGTTTCGGCGTCGAGATGGTTGGTCGGTTCGTCGAGCAGCAGAAGGTCGGGCTGGCGCAGCAAAAGCTGGCAAAGCGCGACGCGGCGGCGCTCGCCGCCCGAAAGCTTGGTGACTTCCGAATCCTTGGGCGGGCAGCCCAGCGCTTCCATCGCCATCTCGACCTGCTGTTCGAGGTCCCATAGGTTCAGCCGGTCCATCTCGTCCTGGAGCTTGGCCGACTCGTCGGCCGTCTCGTCGGAATAGTTCATCATCAATTCGTTGTAGCGCTCGATGATGGCGGTCTTGGCGGCGACGCCTTCCATGATGTTTTCGAACACGGTCTTGTCCGGATCGAGCGCCGGCTCCTGCGCCAGGTAGCCGACAGTGGCGCCTTCGGCGAGCCACGCTTCGCCGTTCCACTCCTTGTCGAGCCCAGCCATGATCTTGAGGATCGTCGACTTGCCCGAACCGTTGGGGCCGAGGATGCCGATCTTGGCGTCCGGATAGAAGGAGAGATGGACATTCTCGAGCACCTTCTTGGTGCCATAGGCCTTGTTGAGGCCGGCCATGTGATAGATGAACTGGCGTGCCACGCGCGCTTTCCCTGAAAAACCGACTGGATTTGTCGAATTGAATGGAGGTTGGCCGCTATGTAGGCGATGCGGCGGCGAACGGCAATCGCTTTTGCCAGATCAGGCCAATCACACGGACAAGCTTGGACCGCTGCTCGTGCAGTCTGGGCGCCGTTCAGCCGCCCTTACTGGAACCCGATAGCGTCGACGGTGCCGGTCGGGCAGCCTGCCTTGTTGGTCGGCACCGAAGCCAGCAGCAGGTCCTTGAGCGCGCTGTTTGGGCCGATCGGGCCGGCGAGGCCGAGCGTCAGTTCGCCGATCAGCCGCCTGCCGCTCGACGGATCGATGACGCAGGAAACGCGCACGCGGTCCCCTGCTCCCGCCCCGAAGGCAGTGTCGAAAGCGCCGCTGGGTGAAGGTCAGCTGCTGCCGGAAACATGGCCGCAGCTGACCTTCACCCAGCGGCGCTCCGGATCGGCGCCCGGCACCAGGATGAGATAATGCGTCGGCGTCTCCTTGTTGCCGGCAAGCAACTGATAGCTCTGCCCGGCATCGGTCGAGAC
>NZ_RZPI01000766.1:0-2483 GCF_003998715.1 Mesorhizobium sp. M7A.F.Ca.CA.002.15.2.1 | reverse complement strand
AGACAAGCGTTTCCCGCCGTACCTGCCGCGAAATCCCAAGGATCCCTGCACCAAGGCCTACAAGGCCTATGTCGCGGCCGGTGGCCATTCAGCGTACGCAACCACTCCCTACGCACGGATAATGTCGTCGTACATAGTTTGCGGCGGCCACCTCAACGCACCATCTCAAAAGACGGCCGAAGAGTTGGCGATGAAATCCTGTCAGTCCACCCGCGGCCACTACAAAGTCACGACCGGCGGCAGTTGCGAGATCGCGGCCTCGAAGTAGGTACAGCCGACCGCAAGGTAGAGCACTTCCCTGGTAAGGGAGAGGTTTACTCCGAGGGCTTAAAAGGCTCGCGAGACAGCACCCCCCTCTGTCCTGCCGGTCAGAGGGGGGTGTTCAAGCGCCATGCTTCCCATGGACTTCGAACCTTACATGCGGAGGCTCCATGTTCGCCAAGATCCTGATCGCCAACCGCGGCGAGATCGCTTGCCGTGTCATCCGTACGGCTCGGAAGCTGGGCGTGCGTACCGTCGCCATCTATTCGGATGCCGACGCAAAATCCCTGCATGTCGAGATGGCCGACGAGGCGGTGCATATCGGCGCCTCGCCCGTCGGCGAAAGCTATCTGCGCGGCGACAAGATCATCGCGGCGGCCCTGGCAACGGGTGCGCAAGCCATTCATCCCGGCTACGGCTTCCTGTCGGAAAATCCCGATTTCGTCGACCAGGTGACAGCGGCGGGGCTTATTTTCATCGGCCCATCCGCGGCCTCTATCCGTGCCATGGGGCTGAAGGACGCCGCCAAGCGGCTGATGGAAAAGGCCGGCGTGCCGGTCGTGCCGGGCTATCATGGCGAGGCGCAGGAGATCGTGCTGCTTGCCTCCAAGGCGCGCGAGATCGGCTATCCAGTGCTGATCAAGGCGCGCGCCGGCGGCGGCGGCAAGGGCATGCGCCGGGTCGAGCATCCCGATGAGTTTTCCGAGGCGTTGTCCAGCGCACGGCGCGAGGCGAAAGCCGCGTTCGGCGACGACCGTGTGCTGGTCGAAAAATATGTCGACAAGCCGCGCCATGTCGAAGTGCAGGTCTTCGGCGACAATTTGGGCAATGTCGTGCATCTCTACGAGCGCGATTGCTCGGCGCAGCGCCGCCACCAGAAGGTGATCGAGGAATCGCCGGCGCCCGGCATGACGCCCGCTTTGCGCAAGGCGATGACGGAGGCGGCAGTGAAGGCCGCCAAGGCGATCAATTATTCAGGCGCCGGCACCATCGAGTTCATCGTCGATGCCTCGCAGGGCCTGAAGGCCGACCGCTTCTGGTTCATGGAGATGAACACCCGTCTGCAGGTCGAGCACCCGGTCACCGAAATGGTCACCGGCACCGACCTGGTCGAGTGGCAGTTGCGGGTCGCGTCAGGCGAAAAGCTGCCCAAGACGCAAAGCGAGATCGCGCTCGTCGGCCATGCCTTCGAGGCGCGCATCTATGCCGAGGACGCGGCAAAAGGGTTCCTGCCGGCGACCGGTACGCTGCATCATCTGAAATTTCCGGATGCGGCCCCGCAAGGCGCCACGATTCGCATCGAGACTGGCGTGCGAGCGGGTGACGCCATCTCGCCCTATTACGACCCGATGATTGCCAAGCTGGTCGTCCACGCAACGGACAGGCAGGCGGCTCTGGAGGCGCTTGGCGCGGCGCTATCCCGGACCGAGATCGCCGGCTCGACCGTCAACACCGCCTTTCTTGCCGCTCTCGCCGCCGATCCGGATTTCGCCGCAGGCGATGTTGACACCAGCCTGATCGCCAGGCACCAGACGGCGCTGACCGAGGTCGCGCCGCCGACCGGCGAAACCATCGCTGCCGCGGCCGTTGCGGCCTCCGGCGCCGGAGCATCGCCGTCACCCAACGATCCGTGGTCGTCGCTTGCCGGTTATGCGCATTTCCACAGCGTGGCGCGACGCACACGTTTGAAGTTTGGCGAAGACGAAATCGTGGCGAAAGTTTCGGTGCGGCATGACGGGCGGTTCCAGGTGACGCTGGACAAGCCCTATGACGACACCAATTCGCATGATTTTCGCTCAACACCACGCCTCGCCCGCTGGCCAGGCCACATCACCCTGTTCGAAGGCGCCGTCGGCTACACCTTTACGGTGCCGGACCCGCTCGCACGAGCCGACGAGGCAGCGGCGGGTTCAGGCAGCCTGCGCGCGCCGATGCCGGGACTGGTCAAGCTGGTGCGCGTGGGAAAGGGCGATGCCGTGATCAAGGGTCAACCGCTGCTGATCCTGGAGGCGATGAAGATGGAACACACCATCGCCGCGCCGCATGACGGCGTGATCGCCGAGATCGCCACCGAGGGCGTGCAGGTGACCGACGGGACGGTGCTGGTACGGTTCGTCGAGGAACAAGCCGCTTCGGCCGCTGTAGCCAGCTGACGGTTCGAAAGGCAGACTACAGGGCAAACAAGAAAATGGCCGGGGACGACCCCGGCCATTTCCCTATGC
>NZ_RZPI01000765.1:0-2485 GCF_003998715.1 Mesorhizobium sp. M7A.F.Ca.CA.002.15.2.1 | reverse complement strand
AGGACATTGTAGGTCCGCACCGCGGCCCCCGTCGACATCGGGTCGGATGCAACGCCGGCGGCCTTCAGCGCGGCCCGCAATGCAGCGGGCAACGGCCGAAGATCCCTGCCCATGCCGACCAGCAGGATCTCGATCTTGTCGGCCTCGGACAGCAGCCTGTCAAAATCCGCCACCGTCAGCGCCAAGGGGTCCACCGGCTCCCAGCCATGGATGCCGGATGGCAGACAGAGCAGCGAACCGCGATGCGACATGTCGGCAAAGCGGAATCCGCCATTGCCGTAGGCTTCGATCGGCGCGCGGCCCGGGAAATGCGCCTCGCGGATGACGATGCCTTTGCTGGTCACCGTTAAACCTCTTCGGGGGCGCGCGTCAGGTCGCGACCGCCTTGCCGCCATTGACCGGCTTCTCCTCGTCGGCCGTAGCCTGCGGCCGCAGTTTGAACAGGATCAGCAGCGGGGCGGCGATGAAGATCGACGAATAGGTGCCGAAGATGACGCCGAACAGCATGGCCATGGTGAACGAGCGGATCACCTCGCCGCCGAAAAGCACCAGCGCCAGCAGCGCCAGGATCGTCGTCACCGAGGTCAGCGTCGTTCTCGACAGCGTCTCGTTGATGGCGTTGTTCAGGAGTTGCGGCAGCGGCATGCGCTTGTATTTTCGCAGATCCTCTCGGACACGGTCATAGACCACGATCGTATCGTTCAGCGAATAGCCGATGATCGTCAGGATCGCCGCCAGTGACGACTGGTTGAACTCCAGCCCGGAGATGACGAAGAAGCCGAGCGTCATGACCACATCGTGCACCGTCGCCACGATGGCGCCGACCGCGAACTGCCATTCGAAGCGGAACCAGACATAGATCAGGATACCGAGCAACGCGATCAGCATGGCGATCGTGCCTTGCTTGGCGAGCTCGCCGGACACGGTCGGTCCCACCACTTCGACGCGGCGGAAGTCATAATTATCCTGCAGCTCGCCGCGCACCTTGTCGATGACGGTCTGCTCGGCATTTTCGCCACCATCCTGCGTCCCGACGCGGATCAGCACGTCGTTCGGCGTACCGAACTGCTGCACCTGGACTTCACCGATGTTGAGTTCGGTCAGCCGCGCGCGGAGGTCGGCGAGATCGGCATTGCCGCTCTTGGCCTGCACTTCGATCAGCGAACCGCCCTTGAAATCGATGCCGTAGTTGATGCCGACGGTCATGAACAGCACCACCGACAGGATCGAAAGTGCGCTGGACAGCGTGAACGTCCAGCGACGGATGCCCATGAAGGGGATCTTGGTGCCGGGCGGAACGAAGGTCACCGGCGCCTTCGGCAATTCCTTCGGGCGAGCACGCCGCAGCCAGATCGAGACCAGCAGACGGGTGAAGGTGAAGGCGGTGAAGACGGTCGTCAGAATGCCGATGGCATAGGTGATGGCAAAGCCCTTCACCGGCCCGGTACCGAGATAGAACAGCACCACGGTGGCGATCAGCGAGGTGATGTTGGAATCGACGATGGTCGCCAGCGCCTTGGTGAAACCGGTATCGATCGCCTGGATGACCGAGCGGCCGGCGCGCCGCTCCTCGCGGATGCGCTCGTAGATCAGCACGTTGGAATCGACCGCCATGCCGATGGTCAGCACGATACCGGCGATACCAGGCAAGGTCAGCGTCGCGCCAAGCAGCGAGAGCACGCCGACGATCATCGCCACGTGCACCGCCAGCGCGATGTTGGCGAGGAAGCCGAGGAAGCCGTAGGCGACGAACATGAAGGCAACGACGAGGATAGAACCGATGATGCCGGCAACCTTGCCGGCATGGATCGAATCCTGGCCAAGGCCCGGACCAACGGTACGCTCCTCGATGACGGTTAGCGTCGCCGGCAGCGCGCCGGCGCGCAGCAGCACGGCGAGATCGTTGGCGCTCTGGGCGGTGAAATTGCCGGAGATCTGGCCGGTGCCGCCGAGGATCGGCTCGCGGATCTGCGGCGCCGAAATCACCTGGTTGTCGAGGATGATGGCGAACAGCTTGCCGACATTTTGCGCCGTGGCCTGGCCGAAGCGCGCCGCCCCCTTCGAATCGAAGCGGAACGACACCACCGGCTCGTTGTTCTGCGAATTGTAGGTCGCCTGCGCATCGACGAGGTTTTCGCCCGAGACGATGACGCGGTTCTCGATCAGATACGGAACCGGCGGATCGTCCTGCGAATACAGCACCGACGAGCCGGCAGGCGGACGGCCGTTGAGCGCGTCCTGCACCGGCATCGACTGGTCGACCATCTGGAAGGTCAGCTTGGCGGTCTGGCCGAGGATTTCCTTCAGCCTTTGCGGGTCCTGAAGACCCGGCACCTGGACAAGGATACGGTCGTCGCCCTGCCGCTGCACGATGGGTTCGGTCGTGCCGAGTTCGTTGACGCGGCGTTCGACCACCTCGATCGACTGCGTCAGCGCGGTCGACGTGCGGTATTTGATGCCGGCATCGGTGACGTTGAACTTGAGC
>NZ_RZPI01000764.1:0-2487 GCF_003998715.1 Mesorhizobium sp. M7A.F.Ca.CA.002.15.2.1 | reverse complement strand
GTGCCTTCGACATCATCCTGACCTCGATCCCCTACAAGGGAGAGATACTGACCCAGACGGCGCGCTACTGGTTCGAGGAAACCGCCGATATCTGTCCGAACCATGTTCTCGAATACCCCGACCCGAACGTCGTCGTCGGCACGAGGCTCGACATCCTGCCGGTCGAGATCGTCGTGCGCGGCTATCTGGCGGGAACCACCAGCACCTCGATCCTGACGCGCTACAAGCGCGGCGACCGCGACATGTACGGTATCCGCCTGCCGGACGGCCTGCGCGACAATGAAAAGCTGGCCGAGCCGATCATCACGCCGACCAGCAAGGCCGCGCATGGCGGCCATGACGAGCCGCTGTCGAAAGCCGAGATCCTCGAACAGGGTCTTCTCACGCAGGCGCAGTGGGACACCGTGTCCGGCTACGCTTTGCGGCTGTTCGCCCGTGGCCAGCAGCGCGCCACCGAGCGCGGCCTGATCCTGGCGGACACGAAGTACGAATTCGGCACCGACAGGAACGGGACCATCATTCTTGCCGATGAAATCCACACCCCGGACAGCAGCCGGTACTGGATCGCATCGAGCTACGAACAGGCGCTCGCCGACGGCAGCCGGCCGGAGAGTTTTGACAAGGATTTCGTCCGGTCGTGGGTCTCGGCGCGCTGCAACCCCTACAGCGACCCGATACCTGAGATACCGGCCGAGATCGTCGAACAGGCCTCGCATGTCTATGCGCAGGCCTATGAGGCGATCACCGGCAAGGAGTTCTCTCCGGACCTTTCCGGGAACAGCGTGCTCGATCGCATTCGCACGAACCTCAGGCGCTATTTCTGATCGATCTTCGCCGGGTGATGCGAACTGCCGTCCCATGGCCATGCCCAGGGTCTACGAACTCGGGTTAACCGGTCCTCGGAAACCTTCGCCGGTGTGTTGGCTGACGGAGCAAACGAAAAACCCGCCTGTGCGGCGGGTCACTGGCGCAAATCAGCACCATAGGCAAAAATGTACCATAGCTGAGGGCACCCAGTCAAGAAAAAATTCCTATCGTGAAAAAGCTGCCCGGCAAAAAGGCTGCCGACACCGCGCGCCGGCTGTCGCAGGTCTTTTGCCAGTCCGAGCCTGTGGCCATGCCGTGGCTCGTTGACCTTCTGGCGCCGTGACGATACGGGATCGAGGGCAGCCAGTCTCGAAGGATTTCTCGCATGGTGCACTACGCTGAAGGACGGCCGCTTGGCGATCTGACGCTGCGCACCCTGGCCATGCCTTCGGACGCCAATGCGGCCGGCGACATTTTCGGCGGCTGGGTGATGGCGCAGATGGACCTGGCCTGCGGCATCCGCGCCGCCGAGCGCGCCAAGGGCCGCGTGGTGACGGCGGCGGTGAAAGAGATGTCGTTCGCCAAGCCGATGAAGATCGGCGACACGCTGTGCATCTACACCCATGTCGAGCGCGTCGGCCGCACCTCGATGACGCTCAAGGTCGAGGCCTGGGCGCAGCGCTACCTCTCCGACCTGATGGAGAAGGTCACCCATGCGGATTTCGTCATGGTGGCGCTGGATGGCGAGGGCAAGCCGAAAGCGGTTCCCGCCGAAGGCTGAGGCAAGCCGAAAAATCAGAAGCGCACTTGCATCGTGGCGCGGACGCCCTGGTCGGCCGCCTTCTTCCCGAACTGACCGGAGTAGCTGATCCCCAGCGTGGTGCTGTCGGCGATCCGGAAATCGAGCCCGGCCCCGACGATGGCTGTATCCCTAGCGATCGGCACGCCGGCAATGGTGAAGAGGTCGCCACCGGCGAAGGCCATGTCTGCGGTCGGCGTGGTGTCGCCGAAGGCATGACGCCAGCCGAGCGTACCCTGCGCGGTTGCTTGCATTCCGCCGAGGTCGAAGCCGGCCGAGGCCCGCAAGCCGAGCGTGGTGAAGGTGGTCTCGGTGGTCGAGGCAGCGGATGTGAGTGCGGCGGCGCGCCCCTTTTCCGTGAAGCTGTCGGTGTGGAGGTTGACATAGGCGAGACTGGCGAAGGGCTCGAAGGCAGCCATGCGCGTCTCGAGGCGATAGCCGGCCTCACCGAAGACCTGCGCGGTGCCGGCATCGTATTTCGCCGTCAGCGCATCGACGAAGCCTGGAACGACGACGTTGCGGCTGGTGTCGATCCGGTTCCAGCTGTAGGCGACGCCGCCGCGCAGGCCGAGGCCGTCCCACTGTCTACCGCCATAAAGGCTGATGTGATAGGTGTCGCTGGAGCCGGAAGAGGCATGATCGTCGACGTCGAAACTGGCGTGGTTGTAGCCGGTCAGCAGGCCGACCCGCCAGGCTTCGCCGATCACGGTGTCGGCGCCGGCGAGGAAGCCGCCGGTGGAGCGGTCGAGGCCGGCGGCATTGCCGTCGCCGCTCGCCGTGCCCCAGGAGCCGAACGCCTGCCCCCACACGACGAAACGGCTGGTGTCAGCCTCGACCAGCTCCGGGCCGCCCTCGCCATAAGCCATCACTGGCATGGCGGG
>NZ_RZPI01000763.1:0-2492 GCF_003998715.1 Mesorhizobium sp. M7A.F.Ca.CA.002.15.2.1 | reverse complement strand
ATCTCAGCCAATGCGCCGCCAGTTCTCCGGCAACGTCGGCGTCGTCGAGATGGACGATCATCACGGCAAGCGTTTCGTAGAGACCTTCATGCGCGTCGCGCTCGGGCAGCAGGCGCAGATGCGCGGCCATGGTCTGCAAGCCGTAGACGGCGACGGCGCTGTCCATCAACCGGGCAGCATTCATCTCGATCGCTTCGGCCTGGAACGTGCCGAGATGTTCATCAAGGCGCGCACGCCACAACAGGTCGACGCGATTGCCGGGCTGGAGGACGGGCTGCTGTTTGCGCGAACGGCCGCCGCGAACAAGGCCGAGATGACGGCCATGCGCTCGCGTCAGCACCTCGAGAATGGCGCTGGTTTCGCCATGCTTGCGGGTGCCGAGAATGATTCCCTCGTCGCGCCATTCCATTTCAGGAGCTTTTCACCGATCGGGTGGCGAAATCAAGGTATGGGCTTGGCTCCTGGGTAACTCTCACACCAATGCATAAAAAACCGCCCGCAGCGATGTGCTGCGGGCGGGCTGGTGAGGTCAGTCGATCTGCTAGAAATTGCGCTGGAAGCGGACGATGCCGCCGACGCTGCTCTTCTTGTCGGCCTTGGTCCAGTTGTTGAAGTCGAAGTCGTCGAATTTTCCTGCATTGAGGTAATCGACTTCAGTCGTGACCGTAAAGCCGGGCACAATGGTATAGGCAACGTTGGCAGCGACGCCGAGGTTCTTCCAGTCGTCATAGGAAATCTGGGCGTTGAACGAGGTCTTCTCGTTGAACTTGTAGGTGCCGCCACCCCAGACTGCCCAGTTACCGCCCCACGGCTTGTATTGGGTACGGCCTGTGCCGAAGTCGTTGATGTTGTCGTTGGTGCCGTAGCCGCCCATGACGAACAGCGTCAGTTCCTTGCTGACGTTGACGTCCAAACGGACCTTGCCGGCCACTTCCTCATAGTTGCTGTCATAGGCCACGACGCCAGTGATCGCACCCCAGTCGCCCTTGTACTTCAAGCCGCCGACGACATGCGGAACATAGCTGTCGATGGTGTTGACGGCGGTGCCTTCCTCAAGCGAGACCACGCCCGTGAAGCCGCTGCCAGCGTCGAAGTAATAGCTGATGAGATTGGTATCCTTGACACCATACGGGATGAGCGTGTCCTGGATGACATTGCCGGCATAACCGATGAACTGGTCGTATACCGTTTCATCCTTACCGACGCGCAGGCCACCGAGCTGGATCCAGGCGAAATTGAGGGTGGTGGTCTTGTTGCCGGCCTGCCAGCCGTTGTTGGCCGGGGTCTGGTCGGTATAGTCGCCGGAGGAGTTGCCGAACTGGAAGCGAGTTTCGGTGAAGGTTTTCAGCGTGCCGAGCTCGGTTTCCTGGCCGGTATAAGTCCTCAGCGTGAAACGCATGTTCTTATACCAGGTGTCGTTCGTTCCGCCGTCCATGTGATCGGGAACGTTGTTGGCGCCATCGAGCGAGCCGGAATCGCCGACGCCCATGTCGTAGCGGAGGTAGCCGCCGATGCGCAGGCAGGTCTCGGTGCCCGGAATATAGAAGTAGCCGGCGCCGTAGACGTCGCAAATCTTGACGTATTCGGCCGGTTCCGGTTCGGCGACGACGACAGCGTCGGCGGCGCGTGCGCCGCTGACCGCGATCAGGGCCGCGGCTGAGCCGAGAAGGAGGCTCTTGATGTTCATTTTCTGACCTCTCCAGTCATAGTTTTAAATGGCTTCGGATTTGTGGCTGGCGGCAATGTTTTCCCGCCTCACCCCCACAACGAAAAAGGCTCACACCGCTCGCCCTTTTCAGCGGCGAACATACCCATCGATCATCTGCCTTCAATGACGATTTCCGAAATAATGCCAATTCCGCGAACAGATTAATGCTGTGTTGCACAAATAACACTTGCCGCGATGGCGAATGGCACAAGTGGCACAACGTCACACATTGAATATATATACGGATACTTTCGCGACTAAATATAACTACGACGTTTTATATTTCTAAAAGACCGCACAATGTGGAATATCTACCTGGTTTTCGCCGACATCGACCTGAATCTTGCCGACCCCTCTATCGCCAGGTGACGCCCATTCGCCAATCCCACTCTGATGCCGAGGCGAAAAGCGGGATGACGCTTCCAAGCCTGTCTGCTTCTTCCAAGACGATCGAAACCCTGGAGCGCTGTGGTGTCCCCGATTGTGACAGCAGCCAAACGTTCAAAACGATTCCTCCGTGACGCCTCTCAGTCGACCTTGGCGACACGGGCGACGTGGTCGTCCGCCTCGATCAGGCGGATCGGCACTCCCGGGAAGCATGGCGTCGGTCGGAATGTCCCTGGTCGCGCCATGCGACGGCGGATGTTTGGCGACGGGACTGGGTTTTGGTTGGCTAGAGTGGCTTATCGTTCGGCGCTTCACGCTCGCGCGCGCGGTCGGCAAGGACTTCATCGATTACGTGACAGGATTTCTCAACCTCAACAGGGTTGGCGTCGATCTGTCC
>NZ_RZPI01000762.1:0-2495 GCF_003998715.1 Mesorhizobium sp. M7A.F.Ca.CA.002.15.2.1 | reverse complement strand
CGCTGCCGCCCGAGGTTCCCCGCAATGAGGCGCTGACCTCGACCATCGCGATGGCCTCGATCCTGTTCAGGCTGGAACGGGCCGGAGCGCTCACCGTCTGCCGCAGCGCCGGCGATGTGCGCAATGCCATGGCGCAAGGGTCGATCGCCGCGGTGTTCCACATCGAAGGGGTCGAGGCGATCGATCCCGAGCTCACCATGCTCGACGTGCTGCATGAAGCCGGCCTGCGCTCGCTCGGCATCGTCTGGAGCCGTCCGAACGCCTTTGGCCACGGCGTGCCGTTCCGCTTCCCGTCTTCGCCCGACACCGGCCCTGGCCTGACCGATGCCGGCAAGGCGCTGGTCAAGGCCTGCAACCAGTTGAAGATCATGATCGACCTGTCGCATCTCAACGAGAAGGGCTTTCGCGATGTCGCCGCACTCAGCGATGCGCCGCTGGTGGCGACCCATTCCAACGTGCACGCGATCTGCGGCCATTCGCGTAACTTGACCGACTGGCAGCTCGGCGCGATCCGCGAAACCGGCGGCATGGTCGGGCTGAACTTCGCAACCGGCTTCCTGCGCGAGGACGGTCGCATGAATGCCGACACCAGCCTCGATATCATGGTGCGCCATATCGATTCGCTGCTGCAGGCGCTGGGTGAGGATGGCGTTGGTCTTGGCTCCGATTTCGACGGCGCCATGATCCCGGCCGTCATCGGCGATGTCGCCGGCCTGCCGAAGCTGATCGATGCATTGGCGGCACGCGGTTTCGGCCGCGCGCTGATCGAAAAAATCGCCTATCGCAACTGGCTCAATATGCTCGAGAAAACGATAGGTTAGAGACAGCCTGCGGCATGGTGTGTTCGGCCCGCCGGCATATGTCGACAAGGACATAGTTCGTCGGTGGAAGCCGGATACGATTGGGTGGATAGCCGGCAATGCTGAAGACCTTCACGGATGAGGGCGGCGAATTCGAGCGAGCCGATGTCGTCATCGTCGGTGCGGGTTTCACCGGCCTGTCGGCGGCGCTTGAGATGAAGAAGGCCGGCATCGATTTCATCCTGCTCGAAGCACGCGACCGCGTCGGCGGACGCGTCGAGTCCCGATTGAACGGACTTGGCGAACGCATCGATGGTGGTGGCCAGTTCCTGTGCGAGGACATGCCGGAATTGATGGCCATGGTCGAGGCGCGCGGCAAGACGCTGGTTGAAACCTATGTCGATGGCGACTTCATCACCCAGCCGACGATGTCCGCACAACGAGCTGAGCGGACCTATCATGCCGCGATGGCGATCCGCGAGCGCATGAACGGGATCGATCCGGACGATGCCTCGATTGCCGGACTGACCGTCGCCGACTGGCTTGCCTGCCAGCACGATTCGGCCGATGCAAGGATGGCTTTCCGTTCGATGATCGAAGGTCTCTGGTGCATGGCGCTGGACCAGATTCCTCTCTGGTATTTGATCGACAATGACCGGCGGGTCACCAACGAGGTGACGGAACTGCAATATTCTGTGCGCGAAACCATGCATTCGCTGGCCGACGATCTGGCCCGCGACCTTGGCGATCGGTTGCGGCTAAGCGAGCCGGTCACGCGCATCGAGCACAGTTCGCCAGGTGTTCTTGTCGTTTCGGCCGGGGGTGCCGTCGAGGCGCGCACGGTTCTGGTTGCCGTCCCGCCGGCGAAGGTGACGGAGCTCGCCTTTGCCCCCGCTTTGCCGGCCGGACTGGGGCGGGCACTCGGCGCCTGGGAAAGCGGCGCGGCTATCAAGATCCTGGTGCGCTATGCCAAACCGTTTTGGCGGGCGCGGGATTTGAGCGGCATGGTGATGTGGCTCGAGCCGCCGGGGCTGTTTGCCTGCGACGCCGGCAAGGATGCGGAGCATGCGGCGCTCGTCGTGTTCGCCGGCGGCTCGCTCGCGCTGCGTTGGCGCGACCTCGGCGAGGCGGAACTGCGTGCGGAGGTGACCGGCCGGCTGGAGGCAGCCCTTGGTCCGGATGCCGGTGACGTCATCGATTTCAGTTTGCGTGACTGGACAGGAGATCGCTGGAGCGGCGGCGCGTACAGCGATCTTATTGTCGATGTTACAGCGACAGACGCCGAGCGAACGATCCTTGCCGGCGCACCGCCGGTGTATCTCGCCTCTTCAGAACTCTCGCCATCGTTTCCGGGGTATGTCGAGGGCGCCATCATTGCCGGGCGCATCGCCGCGCACAAGATCATTGCCGAGCTT
Source organism: Mesorhizobium sp. M7A.F.Ca.CA.002.15.2.1 (assembly GCF_003998715.1). NCBI lineage: Bacteria > Pseudomonadati > Pseudomonadota > Alphaproteobacteria > Hyphomicrobiales > Phyllobacteriaceae > Mesorhizobium > Mesorhizobium sp. M7A.F.Ca.CA.002.15.2.1. Next base: position 280 of record NZ_RZPI01000762.1, on the reverse strand, counting down.
CAAGCTCCGGGCTGAGCCTGATCTTTTCGAAAGACTGTTCGGTAAGATCGGTCAAGTTGCGCCTCGAGCCTCGGCGCCGTCGAAGCCATGCCCGATTTTGCCCGACTTCGCCCGAAATGCTGTTTCGAATTCGTTACAGTGCCAATCCTTCGCCACCCCATCACCGTTACAAAGCGCGGATAAGTTCATTTCACCGCCAAAAGAAACTCAGCGAAGGGGAAGGTAATGCATGCAAAAATCCAGACGATCCGCGGCGAGAGCCGCCTTCAGGCTCCAGAGC
>NZ_RZPI01000761.1:0-2499 GCF_003998715.1 Mesorhizobium sp. M7A.F.Ca.CA.002.15.2.1 | reverse complement strand
GTCGGTGACGGTGTCGCGCACGGCGTTGAAGAAACGCGCGCAGCCATGCATGTGCCGCCACCGCTCATAGATGATGCCCTTGGGGTTGGAGCGGATGAAGAAGAACTTTTCGAAATCGTCGTCGCTCTCGCCGGCCATATTGGCCGAGCGCGCGATATGCGCCTCGCCGGCGTTGCGGAACTCGAGTTCCGGACGCTCTTCCTCGCAATAGGGGCAGCGGATGAGAAGCATTTGTTCGTTCCTACAATTCGCCGTGGCCGACGCGGGCGCCCGCCGGTTGATCGCAAAGCTTCTGTCCCAGGGTCGCGAACGGCGCGACGAGCCGGATGCGTTCCTCCACGCTTGCAGCGGGACGAAACAGATCGCGCGACGCCATGTTGCCGAGAGTGAGTTGCATCGGATCGGTGGTGACGATGACTTGACGCGGCTGGAATGTCTCGTCTTCGTCAAGCCCTTCGGGACGTCCCTCGAAGAACATCACCACCCGCTGGCCGCCGCTCCAGACGCAGGCCAGCGTGCCGTCGTCGACCGAAAACGGCCAGACGGTCTCGTTGCCGGTGCGGCTGATCGGTTGCGTGCGCACTTCGTCAGCCGACGGAAAATGGAACATGCCCCGTTCCCCCGCCAGCACGTGTTCCCCCGCCAGAATCAGCGGCATCGCGACAGCCATCCCAGCCATCATCAGTGCGCCACCGCCGCCGCCGCCGCCTCGTCGATGAGCCGGCCGGTGCGGAAGCGCTCGATGGTGAAGGGCGCATTGATCGGATGCGGATCGTCTTTGGCGATGGTGTGGGCAAAGACATGGCCCGAGCCCGGCGTCGCCTTGAAGCCGCCCGTGCCCCAGCCACAATTGACATAAAGCCCGGGCACCGGCGTCTTGGCCAGGATCGGCGAGCGGTCGGGCGTGACGTCGACGATGCCGCCCCACGAGCGCAGCATCTTCATGCGCGTGAAGATCGGGAACATCTCGCAGATGGCGTCCAGCGTGTGCTGCAATATGTGCAGGCCGCCGGTCTGCGAATAGGAGACATACTGGTCGGTGCCGGCGCCGATCACCAGCTCGCCCTTGTCGGACTGCGAGATATAGGCGTGCACCGTGTTCGACATGACCACGCAGGGCACCACCGGCTTGACCGGTTCCGACACCAGCGCCTGCAATGGATAACTCTCCAGCGGCATGCGCACGCCGGCCATGTTCATGATCACTGAGGAATGGCCGGCGGCAACGACGCCGACCTTCTTGGCACCGATGAAGCCGCGCGTCGTGTCGACGCCCAAAACCGCGCCATTGGCCGCCCGCTTGACCCCGGTGACCTCGCAATTCTGAATGATATGGACGCCGCGCGCCGAGGCGCCGCGCGCATAGCCCCAGGCAACCGCATCGTGGCGCGCCGTGCCGCCGCGCCGCTGCAGCGCCGCACCGACCACCGGATAGCGCGCATCCCTGGAGGTGTTGAGCGGCGGGCAGAATTCCTTCGCCTGCTCCGGCGTCAGCCACTCATTGTCGATACCGTTCAGCCGGTTGGCGTGCACGTGGCGCTTCAGCACCTGCACGTCGTGCACATTGTGCGCGAGCATCATGACGCCGCGCGCCGAATACATGACGTTGTAGTTGAGCTCCTGGCTCAGCCCATCCCACAGCTTCAGTGCATGGTCGTAGATGCCGGCGCTCTCGTCATAGAGATAGTTGGAGCGGATGATGGTGGTGTTGCGGCCTGTGTTGCCGCCGCCGAGCCAGCCCCTTTCCAGCACCGCGACATTGGTGATGCCGTGAACCGTGGCGAGGTAATAGGCGGTGGCCAGGCCATGGCCGCCGGCGCCGACGATGATGACGTCGTATTCTTTCCTGGGCTCAGGCGAGGACCACTGTTCTTCCCAGCCCTTGTGGCCGCGCATGGCTTCACGGGCGATGGCGAATACCGAATATTTCTTCAACGTCCCAACCTCGCCCCAAAAAGGCTTCGCGAATGGCGGCCGGCGTTCAGTCGGTCCCGGCGCGCGAGGTGTATCACTAGCGAAACAGCGCTTCCACCCTTGCGCTGTTTGCGACGGCGCTTGCCGTTTTGCGCCGTGGTGAAAAAGACGCATCCGGCGCGTCGGCGCTTTCCAGCATCTTGGCGGGTATCGGGTGGCTCGCCTGGCCTCGATCTGCGACCAAGCATCCCAACTGCCGGTCAAGCCGGCGCGAAGAAAAGGATGCAAAAATGTTCGCACTCGCAAACAAGATCGCCATCGTCACCGGCGCCAGTTCCGGCATCGGCCGCGCCACGGCAAAACTCTTCGCGGAGGAAGGCGCCAAGGTCATCGTCGCCGCCCGCCGCCAGGCCGAGCTCGACGCGCTTGTCGCCGAAATCGCGGATGCCGATGGCATCGCCATCGCGCTTGCCGGCGATGTCCGCGACGAAGCCTACGCAAAGGCCCTTGTCGATCTGGCGGTCGAAAAATTCGGCGGGCTCGACATCGCCTTCAACAATGCCGGCGCTGTCGGCCTGATGGGAC
>NZ_RZPI01000760.1:0-2501 GCF_003998715.1 Mesorhizobium sp. M7A.F.Ca.CA.002.15.2.1 | reverse complement strand
ATCATGGCCGTCCGCTGCGGCGCCCGGTCTTTTCACTTCGCTCGACAGCGCCTGCGCCCACTCGCTCCACGAAAACAGGCCCTTGTCGTGCAGCGCCACCGTCATGGCGAAGGCCTCGGCCTGCCACGGCTCGGCGAACACCGGCTCGTCGAAACCTGGCGGCAGTTCTTCACGCCGGCTCAAGATAGCTCTCCCAGGCGTCTATCGACACGCGTAGCGTCGGGTCGGCCCCCTCGCCCCAGATCTCCGATCCTTCGAAAACCACGGTGTAGACCCATTGCGGATTTTCGCCGTGTCCATGCGCGTTGCTGTCGGGAAAAACAAAACCGTCGTGCACCGCCTCGATCACGCCGTGCTTGCCGCGTGCGTAGCGCGGCAGCCGCGTGTGGCCGGTCGGGTTGAAGTTTTTGGTCCGCACGGCGTCGCCCGCCTTGAACCGCGCCGCTTGCGCCACCGGCCGGTCGCAAGGGCTGCCCTTGGCCAACACCGCGGGCACGTTTTCCGCCTTCAGCACCCTCTTGGGAGTCGCTGCTGGATCGACTGCCTTGCCCGCTTCGAGATCGCGCTGGCTGACGAAGCCATGGCGCTTTAACAGCACCTCCAGCGCCTTGATCCATATCTCGTAGTAGCTCGATGAATAGTAGACAGCCGGATGCAGCGATTCCCGTGCATGCCGGCTCTCGTCGATGTTCCAGGCGCCCATGGCGCCGGCAGTCAGCGTCACGCCGAGCGCCCGCCTTTCCCAGGCGGCATGGAAGTAAGGTTCGTCCTTTTCCGGCGCGACCGGGCCGAAACCCATCTGTCCGCCGAGATCCTGCGGCCCGTTCATGCCGGCTGTTCCGCCAGGCCGGTGCCGATCATCGCATCGCGGCTCACCAGCTCCGCCAGCCGCTCCTCGCTCCAGCCCTCGGTACCCTCGGGCCGCATCGGCACGACGAGATAGCGCAGCTCGGCAGTGGAATCCCAGACGCGGATTTTCTTGTCCGCCGGCAGCGTCAGCCCGAACTCTTCCAGCACGCCGCGCGGATCGATCACCGCGCGCGAACGATAGGGCGGCGCCTTGTACCAGACCGGCGGCAGGCCAAGCACCGACCACGGATAGCAGGAGCATAGTGTGCAGACGACGAGATTATGGGTATCCTGCGTGTTGAACACCGCCTGCATGTGCTCGCCCTGGCGGCCGGTATAGCTCAGCGATGCGATCGCCGCCGTCGCGTCGCGCTTCAGCCAATCGGCAAAGGCAGGATCGCTCCAGGCCTTGGCCACCACCCTGGCGCCGTTGCGCGGCCCGATCTTCGTCTCGTAGGTGTCGACGATGACGTCGATCGCGGCCGGATCGATCAGACCCTTCTGGGCGAGGATCGTCTCCAGCGCACGCACGCGGGCGGCAAACGGATCAAGTTCGTTATCGTGATGATGATCGTGGGACATGGCGACAAATTACGGTTCCGGTGGTGCCACCGCAAGCGCAACGCCTTGGGCCAGCGGCACATGCACTGGCCCTGTCACATCATTCGGCGGCCGCCCGCTGCGGTTCGGGCTGCATGTCTTCCCTCGCCTTGAACAGCGAGAGCTGGTCGACAGTTTCGACCGGACCCGGCTCGCCCTTGCGCTTCGACCAAAGCCCGACCAGCCAGCCCGAGAAATTCTCCATGTAGACATAGATCACCGGCGTCACGAACAGGGTCAGTGCCTGCGAGGCAAGCAGGCCGCCGACAACGGCAACGCCCAGCGGCTGGCGCAGTTCGGCGCTGGCGCCGGTGCCGAGCGCAATCGGGAACGTGCCCATGAGTGCCGCCAGCGTCGTCATCATGATCGGCCTGAAGCGCATCAGGCAGGCCTTGTGGATCGACTCGGTCGCCGACATGCCTTCTCGTCGCAACTCAAGCGCGACATCGACCATCATGATGCCGTTCTTCTTGACGATGCCGATCAGCATCAGGATGCCGATCACCGCGATGACCGACAGATCCATGCCGGCGAAGCGCAGCGCAACGACCGCTCCCAGTACGGCCGATGGCAGGCCGGTGAGGATGGTCAGCGGGTGGATGAAGCTTTCGTAGAGGATGCCGAGCACGATGTAGATGGTCAGGATTGCGCCGCCGACCAGAAAACCCTGGTTGGCCAGCGAATCCTGGAAGGTCTTGGCCGTGCCGGCAAAGGTCGTCGAGATCACCGTCGGCATGCCGATCTGCTCTTTCAGCGCATTGATGCGCGTCACGCTGTCGCCCAGCGCCACGCCCTGCGGCAGATTGTAGGAGATGGTCACGGCTGGAAGCTGGCCGAGCTGGTTGACGGTCAGGGCGCCGGCCGTGCGATCGACGCGGGCGAAGGCGCCGAGCGGAACAAGACTGCCGCTCGCCGTCCTCATCTGGATGGCCAGCATCCGCTCGGGCGACCACTCGATCTTGGGATCGAGCTCGGTGATGACTTCATAGCTGTCGGCCGAACCGAAGATGGTCGAAACCTGGTCGGTGCCGAACCCGCCATAGAGGGCGGAG
>NZ_RZPI01000075.1:0-12555 GCF_003998715.1 Mesorhizobium sp. M7A.F.Ca.CA.002.15.2.1 | reverse complement strand
CCGAAAGGCCCTCTTCGACGATACGCTTGGCAAGGCCGGCCGGCTCTTCCGCCGTCACCAGCGTGCGGGCATGGCCCGCCGACAGCGCGCCGTCGCCCAGCCTGTCGCGGATCACATCCGGCAGCTTCAGGAGCCTGAGCGTGTTGGCGACATGGCTGCGGCTTTTGCCGATCACCTGGCCGAGATCGGCCTGGGTGTAGCCGTGCTCATCGATCAGCTGCTGATAGCCAAGCGCTTCCTCGACCGCATTGAGGTCGGTGCGCTGGACGTTTTCGATGATCGCCAGCTCGAGCGCGGTGCGGTCGTTGACCTCGCGGATGATGACCGGGATCTCGGACAGCCCGGCGCGCTGCGCCGCGCGCCAGCGCCGCTCGCCGGCGATGATCTCGTAACGGCCGGCCTGTGCCGGCGAAGGACGCGCCACCACCGGCTGGACGACGCCGTGTTCGCGGATCGACTGGGCAAGGTCGGTCAGCTCGGCGTCGCCGAAATGCCGCCGCGGATTCTTCGGATTGGGGGTCAGGAACTCGATCGGCACCTTGCCGTCGGCGCTCATGCCTGGTTTTTCAGGCGCAGCTGGGCGATCGATCTCGCCGATCAGCGCCGCCAGCCCACGCCCCAGTCTCTTTCTCGAAAGGTCTTCGCTCATCTTTATTCCAGGTTCCGGATCGTTTCGGTATCGAATCGGCTCTTTAAATTGCAGGGAGTCTAATCAAGCGGCGCGTAACTTGCGCTCGCGGCGGATCACTTCCGACGCCAGTTGCAGATAGGCCTGACTGCCCGAGCATTTCAGATCGTAAAGGATCGCCGGCTTGCCGTAGGACGGCGCCTCGGACACCCGCACATTGCGCGGGATGACGGTCTCGTAGACCTTGTCGCCCATATGCGCCCGCACATCCTGCACCACCTGGTTGGCGAGATTGTTGCGGCCGTCATACATGGTCAGCACGATGCCCTGGATGGTGAGATCCGGATTGATCGAGCGGCGCACCTGCTCGACCGTCTCCAGCAACTGGCTGAGACCTTCGAGCGCGAAGAACTCGCATTGCAGCGGCACAAGAACAGAATCGGCCGCAGCCATTGAATTCAAGGTCAAAAGGTTGAGCGATGGCGGGCAATCGATCAGCACATAGCCAAAGGGTGCGCCGCGCTCGGTCGCGGCGCGCAGCGCATTACGCAACTTGAGCACCCGGTCGGGCGCGGAGGCGATCTCCATTTCAATGCCGAGCAGGTCGAGCGTCGACGGCACGATCGACAGGCCGGGCACCGCCGTCGGGATGGCCGCGGCCTCCAGCTCCAACTCGCCGGTCAACACGTCATAGGAGGACACCGTCCGATCCTTGCGGTCGATGCCGAGGCCGGTGCTGGCATTTCCCTGCGGATCGAGATCGACGATCAGCACCTTTTCGCCGATCGCGGCCAGCGCGGTCGCCAGATTGATGGCGGTGGTTGTCTTGCCGACGCCGCCTTTCTGGTTGGCTACGGTGATGATTCGGGGGCCATTCTTCATCATGGGTTTATGCCAGAAATTCATTTTGGGCGCCAAATCGCCTGTCAGTGACGGATCAGACAGGTCGCAGGTTGGACAATTCCAGGATGACGCCGCCAGCGTCGGTCACACTGGGATGTTCTACCAGATCGAAGGACCATCGGTGAACGCTTTCTTGCACTTCGGTGCGGTAATCCCGGCCTTTGTGGAACAGGCCGCGCGCGCCTGAAATCAGCCAGGGCGCCGACAGGTCCAGCAACGTCGAAAGCGGAGCCAGCGCCCGCGCCGTGACGATCTGCGGCGTCGAAACAAGCGCATGACTGTCGTCGATGCGGCGCGCCACCACCCGCGCCGGCAGGCTGAACTGCCCAATGACGGTCTGCAGGAAGGATGCTTTTTTGCGATTGCTTTCAACCAGATCGATGCTGGCGCCGTCGCGCTCGGCCAGCAGGAAAGCCATGACAAGGCCCGGAAATCCGCCGCCTGAGCCGATATCCACCCAGCGTGTGGCTTGGGGCTCTATGCGCGCGAGCTGCGCGCTGTCCAATATATGACGCTGCCAGACGTCGCCCGAGGTCGATTGCGCCACCAGATTGATGCTGCGATTCCACTTCTGGAACATCTGCTCGAACGCCACCAGCCGATCGAATGTTTCACGTGAAACCGGGCCTGCCGTGTCCTGCAGGCTCGCTAGGGTCATAGAACTCACGCAACATCCTTTTGCAGGCGCTGGGCGCTCTCCGCGTGACGGACATGCGCGACAATGATCGCCAGCGCCGCCGGCGTCATGCCTTCCATGCGCTGGGCATCGGCGATGGAGCGCGGCCGCCGCGCCTGCATCTTCTGCTTCAACTCGTTCGACAGACCCGGCACTCCGGCGAAATCGACCGTCTCGGGGATCAGCCGGCTCTCTTCATGCCGGATCTGCGCCACATCCGTCTTCTGGCGATCGAGATAGACTGAATATTTCGCCTCTGTTTCGAGGCGCTCCGCCGTCTTGCCGTCGATCGCCGCGAATCGCGAATCGATACGACCCAGCCAGGCCACGTCGACGTCGGGATAGGACAGCAATTCATAACCGGACCGGCGCACGCCGTCCCGGTTGATTTCCAGCCCATGACGCGCCGCCTCGTTGGGCGTCATTGTGAGCAACTTCGCCAGCTCCCGCGCTTCATCAAGATTCTGCATGACATCCCCGTAGCGTCGCATTCGCTGCGCCGAGGCGATGCCAAGCTTCGCAGCCACGGGCGTCAGCCGCTCATCGGCATTGTCGGCGCGTAGCGACAGCCGGAACTCGGCCCGCGACGTGAACATCCGGTAGGGCTCCGCAATGCCCCGGCTGGTCAAATCATCGACCATGACGCCGATATAGGCCTCGGTGCGGCTGAGCACGATCTGCTCGCTGCCCGCCGCCCGCCGCGCCGCATTGAGGCCGGCAAGCAAGCCTTGCCCGGCCGCTTCTTCATAGCCGGTCGTGCCGTTGATTTGCCCGGCGAGGAACAGGCCACTGACGCGCTTCGTCTCCAGCGTCTGATGCAGCTCGCGCGGATCGACATGATCATATTCGATGGCATAGCCGGGCTGCAGCATGACGGCTCGCTCCAGCCCCGGAATGGTTTTCAAGATGTCGAGCTGCACATCCTCGGGCAGCGAGGTCGAAATGCCATTGGGATAGACGGTGTCGTCGTCCAGGCCTTCCGGCTCCAGAAAAATCTGGTGCCCGTCCCTGTCCCCGAACTTGACGATCTTGTCCTCGATCGACGGGCAATAGCGCGGCCCAACGCCTTCGATCGATCCGGAATACATGGCCGAGCGACCGAGATTGGCGCGTATCAACTCATGCGTCGCGGTCGTCGTCCGCGTAATGCCGCAATCGATCTGCGGCGTGGTGATACGGTCGGTCATCAGCGAGAACGGCACCGGATCCGCATCCGCCGCCTGGCTTTCCAGCGACGCCCAGTCGATGGTCCGGCCATCGAGCCGCGGCGGCGTCCCGGTCTTCAGCCGTCCAAGCTTGAAGCCGGCGCGGTCCATCGTTGCCGACAGGCCGAGGCTCGCCTGCTCGTTCATGCGGCCGGCGACGATCTTCTTCTCGCCGATATGGATAAGCCCGCGCAGAAAAGTTCCGGTCGTCAGGACGACCGCGCCACAGACCAGGCGCCGGCCGTCGGCTAGGAGAACCGCCGTGATCTGCCCGTCGGCGATCTCGAAGTCCAGAACCTCGCCTTCGACCACGTCGAGATCGTTCTGCTGCCGAATCGCTTCCTGCATGGCAAGGCGATAGAGCTTTCTGTCGGCCTGCGTACGCGGGCCGCGCACCGCAGGGCCTTTGCGGCGGTTGAGCAGGCGGAACTGTATGCCGGCCGCATCCGCCACGCGGCCCATGAGGCCGTCCATGGCATCGATCTCGCGCACCAGGTGGCCCTTGCCGAGCCCGCCGATCGCGGGGTTGCACGACATGACGCCGATCGTGTCGAAACGCAGCGTCACCAGCGCCGTCCTGGCGCCGGCGCGCGCGGCAGCGCTGGCCGCCTCGCAACCCGCGTGGCCGCCGCCCACCACAACCACATCATAGCGATTGGTCATTTCCAAACGTCCTGGACTCAGAAGAATGAGGGACACATGTCCCTGCGGAGCGACGCTGTCAAGAAAACTCCGCGACAAGTTTCACGTGAAACAGCCGCGCCGCTAGTCAGCCCAGTGTTTCACGTGAGTCATCGGGCCGCCTGACACGTTTCACGTGAGTCATGCAGGCGGCGCAGCGCGGTGGTGGCCCAGATGAAGCCTACCCGCCTTCGGGGTTCGTCGAAAATCACGAAGCCATGCAGCAAAGCAACATACGATCTAAAGGGAGCTCACGCCGCAGCGACCCTGTTTCACGTGAGTCATTTCCCGATGCAGAACTGCGAGAAGATCACGTCCAGCATGTCCTCGACGTCGATGGCGCCGACGATTCGGCCGAGGCGATCGGCGGCGAGCCGCAACTCCTCCGCGCGCAACTCCTGCTCGTTCATCCGGCCGTCAGTGGCGCGATGCAGATGGCGGTTGGTCTCGCCAAGCAATTCGACGTGGCGAAGGCGCGACGGCAGGACATCGCCGACGCTGCCGGCTGACTCCGACGCGCGCCGGCCAATCTCCGCCAGCAATTCCTCCACGCCGGTCCCCTCCTCCACCGAGATGACAAGATCATAGTCGGCGGTCGCGTCGGGCACTGCACGGCCGTCGATCAGATCAAGCTTGGTGCCGACAAGCAGGGTGGGCGCCACGGTCGGCAGCTCACCGACATCCCTTGGTTTCGCCATGTCGTGAAGCAACAGCAAGAGATCGGCGCCATGCGCCTTGGCCCTCGCCTTCTCGATGCCGATCGCCTCGACCTTCCCCGGCGCATCGCGCAACCCGGCCGTATCCGTAAGCCGGACACGCAGCCCCTGAAGATCAAGTGTCACTTCAAGCAGGTCGCGGGTCGTGCCTGGTTCATCCGTTACTATAGCGGCATCGCGCCGCGCCAGGGCGTTGAACAGACTCGACTTACCGGCGTTGGGGGCACCGAGGATGACGACCTCAAAGCCGTCGCGAATGATCTCGGCGGCGCGAAATCCGGCGATGTGCCGGTCGATCTCGTCGATCATCGTTCTGACATCAGACCAGACCGCATCCGAAACGGAACCAGGGACGTCTTCCTCGTCGGCGAAATCGATCTCGGCCTCGATCATGGCGCGGGCATGGATCAGCCTGCGGCGCCAGCCGAGATAGAGTTCGCTCTGTACGCCGTCGGCATTCTGCACCGCGAAGCGCCGCTGCGCCTCCGTCTCGGCATTGACGAGATCCGCCAGCGCCTCGGTCTCGACCAGGTCTACCTTGCCGTTCAGAAAGGCGCGACGCGTGAATTCGCCCGGTTCCGCGTGCCTGACGCCGTCAAACCCGGTCATCGTCTCCAGCATTTTTGCCACAACGGCACGGCCGCCATGAACGTGGAATTCCGCGACGTCCTCGCCGGTGAAACTGGCCGGACCGGGAAAGAACACGACCAGCCCGGTGTCGAGCACGGCTCCATCGGGTGCCCGCATCTTGCGCAGAGCCGCCGCGCGGTCCTTAACCATAGCCCCAGCAATCGTTTCGACGACGAATCGAGTCTGTGGGCCGGAAATTCGGATGACGGCGACGCCGGCAGGCAGCCGGCCGCTCGACAGCGCTACGATGGAATCGCCTGAAATCATTTGCCCGCTCTACTGAACCGCCCTAGCTTCACGCCTATCAGCCAATCGCACCCGAGTTTGCCCAGTGACGCTGCCCGCGCAAAACCTGCTTGCCGAAGAAGCCAGCCCCTATCTGCAGCAGCACAGCGGCAATCCCGTCCACTGGCGGGCCTGGTCGCCGGCTTCGCTCGAAGAGGCGAAAGCGCTGGATAGGCCGATCCTGCTCTCGGTCGGCTATGCCGCCTGCCATTGGTGCCATGTCATGGCGCATGAAAGCTTCGAAAACGATGGCATCGCCGCCGTCATGAACCGTCTGTTCGTCAATATCAAGGTCGACCGCGAGGAGCGCCCGGACATCGACCAGATCTATATGGCGGCGCTGTCCTCGATGGGCGAGCAGGGCGGCTGGCCGCTGACCATGTTCCTGACCCCGGACGGCAAGCCGTTCTGGGGCGGCACCTATTTTCCGCGCGAGCCGCGCTACGGCCGCCCCGGCTTCATCCAGGTGATGGAGGCGGTGGACAAGGCGTGGCGGGAGAAGCGGGCGAGCCTCAACCAGAGCGCCGACGGCCTGACGACGCATGTCGAGGCGAGGCTCGCCGGTTCGCATGCCAGAACCGTGCTCGACCGCGCCACGCTGGCGGAATTGGCCAAGGGCATCGACGGCATGATCGACCGTGATCTCGGCGGATTGCGCGGCGCGCCTAAATTTCCCAACGCGCCGTTCATGCAAACGCTGTGGCTGTCCTGGCTGCGTGATGGCAATGCCGCCCATCGCGACGACGTCCTCAACAGCCTCGAACAGATGCTGCGCGGCGGCATCTACGACCACATCGGCGGCGGGCTCAGCCGCTACTCGACCGATGCCGAGTGGCTGGTGCCGCATTTCGAAAAGATGCTCTACGACAATGCCCAGCTCCTCCGCTTCTGCAACTGGGCCTATGCCGCAAGCGGCAATGAATTGTTCCGGGTGCGAATCGAAGAGACGATCGGCTGGCTGCTGCGCGAAATGCGCGTCGACGGCGGTGCCTTTGCCGCCAGTCTCGATGCCGACAGCGACGGCGAGGAAGGTCTGTTCTACACCTGGAGCCGCGACGAGATCGAAGCCGCCCTTGGCGACGATTCCGCATTGTTTTTCAAGCACTTCACGCTCTCCAGCCCGCATGGCTGGGAAGGCGAGCCGGTCGTCCACCAAACCTGGTCCCAGCAATCGCAATATGTGATCCACCGCGAAGAGATCAGCGCGCTCAAGGCGAAACTCCTTGCTGTCCGGGAAGAGCGGGTCAGGCCCGGCCTTGACGCAAAGACCCTCATCGACTGGAACGGCCAGATGATCGCGGCGCTTGCCGAGGCCGGCCGGGCGCTGGCGCGGCCTGACTGGATCGATGCGGCGGCAAAGGCCTTTGCCCATATCAGCGCTGCCAGCCGCGACGGCCGCCTGCCGCATTCGATGCTCGGTGCCAGAAAACTGTTCCCTGCTTTGTCCAGCGACTATGCCGCCATGGCCAACGCAGCGATCTCGCTGTTCGAGGCCACTGGAAATTGGAGCTATGTCGACCAGGCCGGCCAGTTTGTCGAGCAGCTCGAGCATTGGCACGCCGACGCCGAGAAGACAGGTTACTACCTGACTGCTTCCGACAGCACCGACGTGCCGATCCGCATCCGCGGCGATGTCGACGAAGCCATTCCGTCCGCCACCGGCCAGATCATCGAGGCGCTGGTCAGGCTCGCCTCCGTCACCGGCAATCTCGAGCTGCAGGAGAGAGCCTGGCACGTCGCCGAGCATGCCGCCGGCCGCGCGGCGCAGCAGGCCTATGGCCAGGCCGGCATCGTCAATGCCTGCGCGCTGGCGATCGAGCCGCTCAAGCTGGTGTTGGTGGATGAGTTCACAGATCCAAAGCTCGTTCCGGTTGCGAATCGAAACCCGGACCCGCGCCGCATCGACATCGTCGTGCCGATCGGTACGGCAGCGAATCGATCCTTGCTACCCGGTGGAATCCTGCCGCCGACCGACAAGGCAGGTGCATGGTTGTGCACGGGGCAGGTTTGTTTGCCGGCGGTGACGGATGCTGAAGAGCTCGAGCGATTGTTGCGACGGCGATAGTTTTGCTAACCGCCGGCGAGAGACGCCCCCCTCTGGCCTACCGGCCATCGCCCACTCAAAATGGGGAGATCGGCAGCTTCGCTGTTCCGTTCACCTTACGGCGTTGATAATTGCCGAAAACGACCAAGGGCGTAATCTCCCCCCTAGAGGGGGAGATGCCCGGCAGGGCAGAGGGGGGCGCGAAGGATCGCTACCCCATCCCCTTACGTGTTCATCGAATCGAAGAAATCCGCATTGGTCTTGGTCTGCTTCAGCTTGTCGATCAGGAACTCGATCGCGTCGGTGGTTCCCATCGGCGCCAGGATGCGGCGCAGCACGAAGATCTTTTGCAGGTCCTGCTTGGAAACCAGCAGGTCTTCCTTGCGGGTGCCGGACTTCAGGATGTCCATGGCCGGATAGATGCGCTTGTCGGCCACCTTGCGGTCGAGCTGGATTTCGCAGTTGCCGGTGCCCTTGAACTCTTCGAAGATGACTTCGTCCATGCGGCTGCCGGTATCGATCAGCGCGGTGGCGATAATGGTCAGCGAACCGCCTTCCTCGATGTTGCGGGCGGCGCCGAAGAAGCGCTTCGGCCGCTGCAGCGCGTTGGCGTCGACACCACCGGTCAGCACCTTGCCGGATGACGGCACGACGGTGTTGTAGGCGCGGCCGAGACGGGTGATCGAATCGAGCAGGATGACGACGTCGCGGCCATGTTCGACCAGGCGCTTGGCCTTCTCGATGACCATTTCGGCGACCTGCACGTGGCGCACCGCGGGCTCGTCGAAGGTCGAGGAGATCACCTCTCCCTTCACCGAGCGCTGCATGTCGGTCACTTCTTCCGGCCGCTCGTCGATCAGCAGCACGATCAGATAGCATTCCGGGTGGTTGGCGGTGATCGAGTGGGCGATGTTCTGCATCAGAACCGTCTTGCCGGTACGCGGCTGCGCGTTGATCAAGGCGCGCTGTCCCTTGCCGATCGGCGCCACCAGGTCGATCACACGGGCCGATATGTCCTTGGTGGTGACATTCTCGATCTCCATCTTCAGCCGCTTGGTCGGATAGAGCGGCGTCAGATTGTCGAAGTGGATCTTGTGACGGATCTTCTCGGGATCGTCGAAATTGATGGTGTTGACCTTGAGCAGCGCGAAATAGCGCTCGCCCTCTTTCGGGCTGCGGATCGGCCCTTCGACAGTATCGCCGGTCTTCAGCGAAAAGCGCCGGATCTGCGACGGTGAAATATAGATGTCGTCGGGACCTGGCAGGTAATTGGCGTTGGCGGAGCGCAGGAAGCCGAAACCGTCCTGCAGCACCTCGACCACGCCATCACCGATGATCTCGATCTCCTGGGCGGCCAGCTTCTTCAGGATCGCAAACATCAGCTCCTGCTTGCGCATGACGCTGGCGTTTTCGACCTCGAGCGATTCGGCATAAGCGATCAGCTCTGGCGGTTTCTTGTTCTTGAACTCGGCGAGTTTCATTTCTTGCATAGACGGACCTTGAATAGATGGAGTCTGGGTAGGCTTTGGGAAAATATCGGCGGGATGCGACAAATGCCGGGCGCGGCCGAAAACAACGAGGGGCGGCGCATGACGGGAAGGAAGACCCGTCTTTTATCGTCGGTCGGGTGAAAGAGCAAGCTGCGTTTTGCATGGCCTATGAAGGCCTAAACGCATCAATGCCTGTCGCAGTCTCCTGGCCGTTTTTGAGCGACATGCATCAGAACGGCTTGACCACCACCAGGATGACGATTGCGATCATCAGCAATGTGGGGATCTCGTTGACCATCCGCCAGTGCCTGGCCGGTTTTTCATTACGGTCCTCGGCGAATTTGCGCACCGCGCCGGCCAGATAGCCATGAACGGCGGACAGCAAAAGCACCGCTCCGATCTTGGCGTGCAGCCAGCCGCCCTGGAAACCGAAACCCTTCCAGGCGAGCCACAGGCCGAACACCCAGGTGACGATCATCGCCGGGTTGATGATGCCGCGCAGCAGGCGCCGCTCCATCACCTTGAAGGTTTCCGACTGCACCGAGCCCTTCTCGGCATCGGTGTGGTAGACCAGCAGCCGCGGCAGATAGAGCATGCCCGCCATCCACGAGATGACGGCGAGGATATGGATCGCCTTGGCCCAGGGGTAAAAACTGTCGGGTGCCGCGAAATACAAAAGCGCGGTGAAAACGATCAGCACGGCGATACCTGATATCATGCGCATCATCGCCTGGCCGGTGCTGTTCGTGTTGTTCATCTGAGCCATCAGCGTGTCGCGCTCCGCACCTGTTTCACCATCGCCTCGACATGGGCGATCGGCGTCTCCGGCGTGATGCCGTGACCGAGGTTGAAGATCAGCGGCCCGTCTCCCAGCGCTCTCAGGATCGCCTCGACGCCATCCGACAGCGCCTTGCCGCCAGCGACGAGCCGCAAGGGATCGAGATTGCCCTGAACCGCACCCGAGCGCTGCAATTCCTTCGCCGCGATCAGGGGCACCGTCCAGTCGATCCCCAGCGCCGTCACGCCGGTCTTCTGTCGATAGGTCCGGTAGCGCGAACCGGCGCCCTTGGGAAAACCGATGATCGGGACATCGGGATAAACCGCCCGCACCCGGCCAACGATCTCGGCCATCGGCTGAACGCAGAACAAATCGAAAGTTTCATCGTCCAGCACGCCGGACCAGGAATCGAAAATCTGCACCACATCCGCGCCCGCCTCGATCTGGCGGATGAGATAGGCGGCCGAATGTTCGGCAAGCACCTTCAGCAATCGTTGAAAGGCCACCGGCTCGCGATAGGCAAAAAGCCGCGCCGGCGCCTGGTCGGGCGTGCCATGGCCGGCAATCATGTAGGTCGCCACCGTCCACGGCGCGCCGCAGAAGCCGATCAGGGTTGTCTCGTCGGGCAATTTGGCCCGCAACCGGCGAACCGTCTCGTAGACCGGTTCGAGATTCACGTGAAACACCTTGCCTTCCAGAGCCAGAATCTGCGGCGCGGTGATCGGCGTCAGCAGCGGCCCTCTGCCCTCTTCGAAACGGACGTCACGGCCAAGCGCATGCGGAACGACAAGGATATCGGAAAACAGGATCGAAGCATCGAAGCCGAAGCGCTCGATCGGTTGCAAGGTCACTTCGACGGCAAGGTCTGGATCATAGCAGAGATCGAGGAACGAGCCTGCTCGCCTGCGTGTCTCCCGATACTCCGGCAGATAACGCCCTGCCTGACGCATCATCCAGAGCGGAGGCGGAAAATGAGCCTTGCCCTTCAGGACATCCAGCATGATCCGGTTCTGGGGCATCGAGCGCTCGCTTCTTCCGGCCTCTTCTATAATCAAAGATTCTTATATCTAAGATTCTTCTGATTCTAAGAGTCTGTTGGTTCTGGTGATTGCCACCTGTCCCGCTTTGCCCCGGAAAACACCAGCCAACATATTGTCGCGTGCTTCTTTTTCCCAGATGTAGGGTTCTGGGGATAGGTCGGAATCGATCAATCGAGTCAAAGCGTTAGGCAGAGCGGTGAAAGGCAGGTCCTGTGGACGGACTGTAGGCGAAAAAAGCCGTCCCCAAACTTGTCCCCAGTCGCCCGACGAAGCTGACAGCGCATCGAATTGTGGACAAACTGCCATCTGATACAGTCGCCTCCGACCGCCCCCTCTTTTCATCCCGCTTTATCCACAGAAGCCCACAGCCCCAGGTGACCCCCTGTGAACAAACCCCAGAGCTTCTTCCACCTGCACCTGATTTCCGACGCGACCGGCGAAACGCTGCTCGCCGCCGGCCGGGCGGCTTCGGCACAATACAAGGATGCGCGCGCCATCGAGCATATCTATCCGCTCATCCGCACCGAAAAGCAGGTGGCGAAGGTGTTCGAGGATATAGAGGAAGAGCCGGGCATCATCCTCTATACGGTCGTGGACCAGAAGCTGGCGCGCGGCATCGACGAGCGCTGCGCGGCCATGGGCCTGCCCTGTGTGTCGGTGCTGGAGCCGGTGCTGACCGTGTTCCAGTCCTATCTCGGCACCCCCGCCGGCCGCCGCGTCGGCGCCCAGCATGTTCTCGACGCCGAATATTTCCGCCGCATCGACGCGCTCAATTTCACCATGGACCATGATGACGGCCAGCTGCCGCTCAACATGGACGATGCCGATGTCGTGCTGATCGGCATTTCTCGCACGTCGAAGACGCCGACCAGCATCTATCTCGCCAACCGCGGCATCAAGACCGCCAACATCCCGATCGTGCTCGGTGTGCCGGTGCCGGAAAGCCTGGTTGCCGCCAGCAAGCCGCTCATCGTCGGGCTGATCGCCACCGCCGAGCGCATCTCGCACGTCCGGCAAAACCGCATCCTCGGCAACAGCAGCTCGTATGAGGCATCAGACTATGTCGACCGCGCGGCGATCAGCGAAGAACTCGCCTACGCCCGCAAGATCTGCACGCGCCATGGCTGGCCGATGATCGACGTCAGCCGCCGCTCGATCGAGGAAACGGCGGCGGCCATCGTTGCCCTGCGGGGGAAGAATAGATAGGGCAGGTAAGATAAGTGAGCACCAGCACCCCTCATCCGACCTCGCTTCGCGAGGCCACCTTCTCCCACAAGGGGAGAAGGAAGAACGTGGCACCGTCGTCTCCGCAAGATACCGCCAGTTGGCGATTTGCAGCGGCGTACGCGCGGGACTTCCCTTCTCCCCTTGTGGGAGAAGGTGGCCGAGCGAAGCTCGGTCGGATGAGGGGTGCGTGACGGAGCGCCAACATGGGTGAATCAGCATGATCGAAAAACTCATCCTTGCTTCCGGCAGTCC
>NZ_RZPI01000759.1:0-2501 GCF_003998715.1 Mesorhizobium sp. M7A.F.Ca.CA.002.15.2.1 | reverse complement strand
GCCTTATCTGCCCCGGCGTCAAGGTCCAGCCGACGGCGCCGAGGTTCTGGCGCAACTGCTCCTCGTTGCGGGCGCCGATGATGACCGACGATACGGTCGGGCGCTGCAGCAGCCAGTTGATGGCGATCTGCGGCACGGTCTTGCCGGTTTCCTCGGCCACGACATCGAGGGCATCCATCACTCGATAGAGATGCTCGTCCTCGACCGGCGGACCGAAGCTTGCCGTGTCGTGCAGCCGGCTCTTTTCCGGTAGGGACTGGCCACGGCGGATCTTGCCGGTCAGGCGGCCCCAGCCAAGCGGGCTCCACACCAATGCACCGACGCCCTGGTCGAGGCCGAGCGGCATCAGCTCCCACTCATAGTCGCGGCCGACCAGCGAATAGTAGACCTGATGGGCGACATAGCGCGGATAGCCTTGGCTGTCGGCTTGCGCCAACGACTTCATCACTTGCCATCCGGAGAAGTTGGAGACGCCGACATAGCGCAGCTTGCCGGCACGGATCAGGTTGTCCAGCGTCGACAGCACCTCCTCGATCGGCGTGCCGGCATCGAAGGCGTGTAGCTGCAAAAGGTCGATGTAGTCGGTGCCGAGGCGCCTCAGCGCATCATCCACGGATCTGATCAGCCGCGAACGTGACGAGCCGTAATCGCCCGGCCCATCGCCCATCGGCAGCGCGGTCTTGGTCGAGATCAGCACGGCATCGCGGCGGCCTTTTATCGCGTCGCCAAGCACCTGTTCAGAAGCGCCGTTCGAATAGACGTCGGCCGTGTCGAACAAATTGACACCGGCCTCCAGGCAGATGTCGATCAGCCGCCGCGCTTCCCTGGCGTCGCTGTTGCCCCAGGCGCCGAACAGCGGGCCGGAACCGCCAAAGGTTCCCGCGCCGAAGGAGAGTGCGGGCACTTTCAAGCCCGATGCACCGAGACGTCGATAATCCATCTTTTTACTCCTGGTGGTATGAAGGGTGTCGGAAGCGGGTTTGCCGAGGGTAGTCACGAGCGGATGGAGGCAGGTGCGCCGAGCGCCGGGGTGCGATCGAGACGCAGCGCCAGGCCCGCCACGCCGAGTGCCGTGAGCGGCAGCAGGGCGGCGACCCAGGTGAGGGAACCCAGACCAAGGCCGTGGGCAATCACCGCGCCGCCAAGCCAGGCGCCTGCGGCGTTGCCGAGATTGAAAGCGGCGATGTTGAAGGACGAGGCGAGGCTCTGGCCGGCACCTTGCGCCTTGTCCAGCACCCACATCTGCAGCGGCGCCACGGTAGCAAAGGCGGCGGCACCGAGCAGGCCGACATAGATGACGGCCATCACCTGGCTGTGGATGGCGAAGGTCATCGTTGCGAGCACCAGGGCCAGCACCACGAGGCTGCCCAGCACGGACGGCCAAGCCAGCGGTCGGCGACCTTGCCGCCAAGCAAATTGCCGGCGATGAGACCGCCGCCGAAGACGAGCAGGATCGGCGACACGGCTGCTTCCTTGAAGCCGCTTATCTCGGTCAGCAACGGAGCGATATAAGTGAAGACGGCGAAGACGCCGGCATAGCCGAGCACGGTGGTGGCGAGGCCGAGCAGGACGGGGGTGCGGCGCAAAACGGCGAGATCGGCGCGCAGGTCGCTCTTTTCGGGCGCCGTCCGGCTGCGTGGCACCAGAGCCAGGATGACGGCGAAGGCGGCCACACCGACCACTGTCACGGCCCAGAAGGTCGCGCGCCAGCCGAAGGCCTGGCCGAGCCATGTGCCGAAGGGCACGCCGAGGATGTTGGCGATGGTCAGGCCGGTGAACATCAGCGCGATCGCCGAGGCTTGTCTGTTGGGCGCGACCAAGCCGGTGGCGACCACCGAGCCGACGCCGAAGAAAGTGCCGTGGGCAAAGGCGGTGATGATGCGGGCGCCCATCAGCGTCCAGTAGTCGGGCGCCAACGCGCAGGCGAGATTGCCGAGCGTGAAGATCGCCATCAGCGCCAGAAGCACGGTCTTGCGCGGCCAGTTGCCGGTGGCGATGGTCAGCAACGGCGCGCCGATGACGACGCCAAGCGCATAGCCCGAAATGAGCTGGCCGGCAGCCGAGATCGAAACGCCGAGATCCTTGCTGACATCGAGCAGCAAACCCATAATGACGAATTCGGTGACGCCGATGCCGAAGGCACCGGCGGCGAGGGCGTAGAGAGCAAGAGGCATGGCGGTTTTCCACTTCGATGCGAAGAGCGCCGTCCCGCGCCCCGACCCCTGAGATCGTGCTTCCCTGCATTGTGAACCAGACTTGCCTTGGGCATATTTTCTGTGAAATAGATTCATAAATGGCCAGGCCCGACATCAATCGCTCCGGCGAGATCGAAGTGTTCGTGCGCGTCGTCGAGGAAGGCAGTTTCTCCTCCGCGGCACGCGCGTTGCGCATGACGCCGTCGGCGGTGAGCAAGCTGATCGCGCGGCTGGAGGCCCGGCTTGGCGCGCGGCTGGTCAGCCGCTCGACGCGAAAGCTGCAACTGACGCCGGAAGGCACAGCAT
>NZ_RZPI01000758.1:0-2503 GCF_003998715.1 Mesorhizobium sp. M7A.F.Ca.CA.002.15.2.1 | reverse complement strand
GTGCTTCACCGCGCGGACGTGTGCGCATTAACAGCTACGTGCCCTTCGGGGTGCATCGGCTGGTCCCGCTTCTGCCTCGGTTCCTGGAACGCTACCCCGAGATTTCGGTCGATCTGGTGCTGACCGACAGCGTCGTCGACCTGATGGCGGAGCGCGCCGATGTTGCCATCCGTGCCGGGCCATTGAGTGAGTCACGGCTGGTGGCGCGCAAGCTCGGGCAAAGCCCGGTGGTCGTTGTTGCAGCACCTTCTTACCTCGAGACGCACGGCATACCGCTGACGCCAGCCGATCTCGACAAACACAACCGCATGGGCTTCGGCTTCGTCAGGCACCTCGATGGCTGGCCGTTCCTCGACGCGGAAGGCCGCGTCATCATGATTCCGATCACCGGCAACACGCTGGTCAGCGATGGTGAGGCGATGCGGCTCATGGCACTGGCGGGCGCGGGCATCGCCCCGCTGGCGCGCTGGCATGTGGCGGGAGACATAGCGGCCGGCAGACTGGCGCCGCTGCTGGAGGCATTCAATCCGGGTGACGAGGAGCCGACCCACGCCGTCTATGTCGGCCAGGGCCGGCATCTGCCGGCGCGGGTGCGCGCCTTTCTCGATTTTCTGGGCGAGAGCGTCCGGCTGACCTGACATCTCCGGAGCCACGGCTCCCGAGATGTCAGCGTGGGCTGTATTTATGCTTTCGGCGTGAACGCCGCCGGACGGCGGCCCGCTGCCTGGCGCTCCAGCATCCAGCCTGGATATTCGGACGGCAGGGCGCTGACCTCGTCGAGACGAACCAGATCGTCGGTGTCGAGCTTCACCTCAGTGGCGGCAAGGTTCTGCTCCAGCTGCTCCATGCGGCTGGCGCCGATGATGACGCTCATCACGAAGGGCTTGGCCAGGACATAGCCGAGCGCCACCGTGGCGACGCTCACATCATGTTTTTTGGCTATGTCGCGCATGACGGCAACGGCCGCCCAGGCGCGGTCCTCATTGACCGGCGGGAAGTTGAAGGACGCGCGGCGGCCTTCGCCATTGCCGGGTGCGCCGGGGCCATATTTGCCGGAGAGCAGGCCACCGGCCATCGGCGACCACACCATCAGGCCGAGCTTCTCCTCATTGAGCAGCGGCACGATTTCGCGCTCGAGATCGCGGCCGGCGATCGAATAATAGGACTGCACGGTCTCGAAACGGGCGAAACCCTTGCGCTCGGCGATGCCGAGCGCCTTGGCGATGCGCCATGCCGCCCAGTTGGAGACGCCGACATAGCGGACCTTACCGCTGGCAACGAGATCGTCGAGCGCCCGCAGCGTTTCGTCGATCGGCGTCACGGTGTCGGTGCCGTGCAACTGATAGAGATCGATATGGTCGAGTTGCAACCGCTCCAAGCTGGCATCGACCGAATCCATGATGTGGCCGCGTGACGAGCCGCGCTGGTTGGGGCCTTCACCCATGGCGCCATGCGCCTTGGTGGCGATGACCACATTCTGCCTGTTGACCTTGAGATCCCTGAGCGACTGGCCGAGCAACCGTTCGGATTCGCCAAAGGAGTAGACGTCGGCCGAATCGAAGAAATTGACGCCGGCGGCAAGCGAATGGGCAACGATCTCGTTGACGCCCTTCTGGTCGAGGCTGGCGATCAGGCCCCATTGGGCATTCTGGCCGGCGGCGCCGAAGGTCATGGTGCCGAGGCACAGTTCGGAGACGAACATCCCCGTATTTCCAAGCTGGTTGTAGCGCATGGTGGCGGCTCCAGAGAGTTTGTGACGACCCAAAGCAAATAGGAACGGTACGTTTCGTTTCCAGTCCTGGAGCAACGAGCCTGTCGGATTGGCCCAAAGGCCGTTGCGTCTCAGCGAGTGCCGAAGATCGCCGAACCGACGCGGACGCTGGTGGCGCCGAAGGCGATTGCTGTTTCGTAGTCGCCGGACATGCCCATTGAGAGTTTGGCGACGTCGGCTTCCTTGCTAAGCTTCTCCAACAGCGCAAAATGCGGACCGGGATTCTCGTCGGCCGGCGGGATGCACATCAGGCCTTCGATGGCGAGGCCGTGCACGTCGCGGCAGCGGGCGACGAAGGCCACGGCGTCGCGGGGCTCGATGCCGGCCTTCTGCGGCTCGGAGCCGGTGTTGACCTGGACATAGAGTTTTGGCGCGCGGCCCTGTTTGGCGATCTCCTTGGCGAGTTCGGCGGCGATCTTCTCGCGATCGACCGTCTCGATGACGTCGAACAGTGCTACCGCTTCCCTAGCCTTGTTGGATTGCAGCGGGCCGATCAGATGCAGTTCGATGTCGGGAAATGCGTCCTTCAGATCAGGCCATTTGGCTTGCGCCTCCTGCACCCGGTTCTCGCCGAAGACGCGCTGGCCGGCTTCGATGACCGGGCCGATGTCGGCGGCATCAAAGGTCTTTGAGACCGCGACCAGGATCACGGCGCCGGCTTCGCGGCCGGCCTCGCGTTCGGCGGCGGCGATCTTCGCCTTGACCGCGAAAAATTGCTGAACGGCGTCACCC
>NZ_RZPI01000757.1:0-2512 GCF_003998715.1 Mesorhizobium sp. M7A.F.Ca.CA.002.15.2.1 | reverse complement strand
TGTTTGCCTTTTCGGCGGCGACGGCATCGTCGGCCTCGCCCGACAGCACGACACGGCCATTGGCCGATCCGACCTTGATCCTGGCATCCGGCACGCTGGCGCGAATGGTGCTGGCCAGTTGGTCGGTGTCGAGCGTCACCTCGATGTCGACGGTGCCGACAAGCTGCTTTTTCTCATCGAACAGCGCAATCCCGGTGGTGCCGAGATTGTTGCCGAGCACATAGAAGGATTTGTCGGTCAGCGGATTGACGTTGGCGATCTCCGGATCGCCGATGACGATCTGGTAGAAGGCAGCACTGGTGATGATCGTCTTCGGCTTGCCCTTGGCAACCTTGATTGACGCATTCTTGGTCGACGACACGTAGACGACGTCGTTGTCAGCTCTCGCCGCCGAGGCGCCCAAGGCCAGCATCACCGCAGCGGCCAGCGAAGACGCGACAGCCACGGCGCGCAAAACGCGCAACCGCGTCATGACCCGATATATGAACAGCCCGAACATTGTCCCGTCCCTCACCCAGTCCCCACTGGTTTATTTCTGGTCCCGCGAAGGAACCTGGTATTCCTCGGCCTTCGTGCCGCGCGTTACGATGACCGTCTTGAACTTCGGTTTCTCCGGCTCCTTGGTGACGGCGTCGAACACCGAGCCGGCCGCGGCCTGCACATTCGAGGCGACCGATCCGCCGAAGGAGGAGATGGTGGTGACGCCGCTCTTGCCGTCAGCGCCTTCGCTGGCGGACCGAAGCGACAGCGAGAGCGTGCCGACGGTGCGGGCCAGCGCTACTTTCTGCGCGCCGTCCGTCGTCACCTCGATGGTCACCGAATTGGAAATCTGCGGCGTCGTCTGGCGCTCGTCGGCGCCCTGCCCGACGCTCAGCACCTTGGCATCGGCGACAACGATCTCGGAGGTGATGGTGGAACCGGCAGCGCCTTGCGCATTCTTGGCCACTTCCTGAATTTCGCCGGCATCGCGCGTCAGCACCACGTCAACGCGGTCACCGGGCGTGACGAAGCCGCCGACTCCGGCGATCTCGTCGGTGCGGATGGTGACCGCCCGCATTCCGGGCGTCATCATGTTGGAGAGCGTCGCGCGGCCATTCGGGCCGGACAGCTTGGCCAGCAGCACCGGTTCGTTGACCTCGATCGGCGACAGCACCACGCGGCTGCCGTCGGCGAGCAACGCATTGATGGTGGTGAAGGCGCCCTGCGGCACGGACTCTTGCGACCACGGGATTTCGCTGAGCTGCGCGCGGTCGAGCTCCATGCCGTAGCGCAACGGGGCATTCGCCACCACGATGGTCTTGAATTCGACTTTCGGCACGACAGGTGCCGGAATCGACGACGTCTTCTCTTCGGAATCGGCCTTGGCCTGGCTTTTGACCCAGAAATCCGCGGCAAAGATCGAGATCGCGCCGAAAACGGCGGCGATGCCGATCATCGATATGGCCTTGCCCCTCACGCCTAAACCCCTGATATCAGCAGTTTCTTATTTAGTTGGGCTCACGTTAGGCGGCATTGTTAAAGAATCAGGAATCCCGGGCGTTGGTATCGGATCTATTTCCGCCGGCTTGGTTATCGAATGGTTTTGGGGTAAGAGGGCCCAGATCCCCGAACGGAACAGGAACCTCGGTCGCTTGGCGCTGAAAAGCGTGGCAGTATCGCGAGGTGATTCGCAGCACCGGAACCTATGGCAGGCATGGACGACAGCAACGATCTCTTCGGCAATATGGACAAGCAGCCGCAGCCGGTGCGTACCGCTGCGCGCCCGGCGGATCCACTGGTGGTGCAAGCCACCAAGCGTCCTGCCTCGACCAAGGACGGCAGCGAGGGCTATAGCGCCGCCGACATCGAGGTGCTGGAAGGGCTGGAGCCGGTGCGCCGCCGGCCAGGCATGTATATCGGCGGCACGGACGACAAGGCGATGCACCATCTGTTCGCCGAGGTCATCGACAATTCGATGGACGAAGCGGTTGCCGGCCACGCCACCTTCATCGATGTCGAGCTTTCGGCCGACGGCTATCTCGCCGTGACCGACAATGGCCGCGGCATCCCGATCGATCCGCACCCGAAGTTCAAGAAGCCGGCGCTTGAAGTGATCATGACGACGCTGCATTCGGGCGGCAAGTTCGACTCCAAGGTTTACGAGACATCAGGCGGCCTGCATGGCGTCGGCGTATCCGTGGTCAACGCGCTGTCGGACCATCTCGAGGTCGAGGTCGCGCGGGGACGGCAACTCTATCGGCAAAAATTCTCGCGCGGCGTTCCCGTGACCGGCCTGGAACAGTTGGGCGAGGTCCACAACCGGCGCGGCACAAAGATCCGCTTCCACCCCGACGAGCAGATTTTCGGCAAGGGCGCGGCGTTCGAACCGGCGCGGCTCTACCGTATGACGCGCTCGAAAGCCTATCTGTTCGGCGGCGTCGAAATCCGCTGGACCTGCGATCCGTCGCTGATCAAGGAAAAAGACCAGACGCCGGCCAAGGCGGAATTCCATTTTCCCGGCGGCCTGAAGGAC
>NZ_RZPI01000756.1:0-2518 GCF_003998715.1 Mesorhizobium sp. M7A.F.Ca.CA.002.15.2.1 | reverse complement strand
CGGCGAATCGTCGTCAAACGGGTCAGGCTTCAAAACGGGGTTCTTCTCGAGTGCCTGCTGCACGAGCTGATGGAGTTCAGTATGCGTCAATCGCAGCAAGCGAATAGCTTCAATGGCTTGAGGCGATAAGACCATACGTTGCTTCTGGCGTTGAAGCAGGCTTGCTGAGAGATGCATGTTGAACCGTGATCTGCCGAGGAGGCTCTAGTGTGTGCTTGGGTTGTGTGAGACTTTCCACTTCTGGGTCATGCCGCCGCCTTCAATTTGTCGAGAACGTTTTGCGGGGATGAAACGCCATAGGGGTCCGTCTCGCAGTTGTCACAGAAGCCTTCCTCCTCGAACCACTGCTCCACCACGCCATCGTCGATCAGAGCGGCGTATCGCCAGGAGCGCATGCCAAAGCCCAGATTGTCCTTCGCGACCAGCATGCCCATTTTGCGCGTGAACTCGCCCGACCCGTCTGGGATCAGCTCGATCTTCTGCAGCCCCAAGGACTTTCCCCACGCATTCATGACGAAAGCATCGTTGACCGAGACGCAGTAGATCGCGTCAATTCGCAGTTCCAGAAATTGATCATAGAGTTTTTCGAAATCGGGCAGTTGGAAGGTCGAGCAGGTCGGGGTGAAGGCGCCAGGCAGCGAGAACAGGATGATGCGCTTGCCCCCGAAATAATCGTCGGAGGTCTTGTTCTCCCACTGATAAGGATTTGGCCCCCCGATCGACTCATCGCGAACACGCGTGCGAAAGGTCACGAGAGGAACGTTCTTTCTATAGGTCATTGATTTGCTTCCAGGCCAAAGTGGTACGGTGCATTTTTCGGTTAAACTGAAGCGGCATCGACTTCGGTCGACAGTTCCGGCAGCCTCGCGCCTTGGCGTGGTTGCCTCGGACCGGTCTTGTGCAAGACCGCCCCCGAGCAGGCACGTTTAACGGCGACGAGCTTCCGCGGAGACGGGGAATTTTGCTCGCGTGCTTTATCGAGCTTTGAGAGGTAGGCATGGTCTGCAACCGTGATTTTGACTGCGTTCTATCGACCGAGTCGCAAGCGCCATGCCAATTGACCCGATGCCTTGGGTTCACTTCGGTTTTTGCAGCAACTTTCGTGTTGTGCAGTAATGCCGGTCGATATTATTGCTCAAGCAGCACTGGAAATTGGGTGCGACTCCGTTCGGCAAACCCGGCCTTTGTCCGAAGCCGGACACGAATGTCGGAAATAGCCAAACGCCAGGATCTGGGGCGGGTTAAGAAACGTTGCCGTGGGCACCGGCTTCAGCACAATTGCGCCACGCGAGCATGGCTCCCAGCGTCAATGCCGTGCAGCAGCGAGACGAAGTCACTGCAGAATATCAACCTCTGCGAAGTCGTTGAAACCCAGCATGTGCGAGCCGTTCGAGGCGCAGATCAAGGCATGCTCGAGGAAGAGCTCGTGCTCTCGGCAGCAAGTGTTGCGACGTCTGACAAGGATCGTCGCGCTTCAAGGAAAAGAACCTGAATGGTGCACGGCTTGTGAAGGCCGGCGCATGGAAATGGCTGGGCTGATCATCCTCCATGAGGGTTGAATGAAGAGCTGGCCCCTATCTCCCTCAGCTGCAACGGGGGGAGATAGGGCATGTCCGTCTATCGCGCTGGGTAACATTCCTCGGTGATGCAATAAGGGGGAGCAATTTCTCATTTCGGCAGACACGACCCAGCTCTCCTTTCATGCGCTGATTCCCCCAGGGGAAATCGCGACTCCAGGCTTCCTATGCAGCGAATCGCGGTGCTGTCCGATGTCCGACAATGTCGGATGCGGATCGTAGCTGGGCTAGATCCGTCACTTTGCCTCGATGGTTTCCCACTGGCCTTATATCTGCTTCGCCCAAATGCGGCGACATAACCTGTGCGGCATCTGTGAATGGATCGACTTCAATCGAGACCTCGGAGGTCCCGATGCGCGAAGGGAGCTTGCCGATATGACGGCCACCATAGCGAACCACGGTCCGGACGACGAGGGGACTTGGATCGGCGGGCCTGCGGCGCTGGGACACCACCGCCTGGCAATCATCGATATCCAGGGCGGCCGCCAGCCGAGGATGCTCCAGGGGGATGGCCGACCTGACTTGGTGCTCGTCTACACGGGTGAGACTTACAACTACCGCGAGCTGCGTCAACAGCTGGCCGGCCTAGTCCATCGCATGAACACGAGCAGTGACACCGAGGTGGTGCTGCACCGCCCCCGCGAGTAGGGCTCTTCGGCGGGTACACTTTTTTCACGAAATCCGTGAATGTTTCTCGCGACATCATCCCGCAATCGGTGGTGCAGCGGGTGAAGAGCCCGTATCCGGCTATCCAGAATGCCGCCTACGACAAAATACTACGTACGCGGTTCACTGTGATGCTGGACGACCTAGTTGTGGAGCTTCAACAGGTTGTCCTCGATCAGGGCGAGGCGACTGATAGGCGTTTTTGACTTTAGGCTGCCATGTGGACGATGCCAATTGTATCTGTGCAGCCAGACAGGCAGTTCGGCGGCACGATG
>NZ_RZPI01000755.1:0-2521 GCF_003998715.1 Mesorhizobium sp. M7A.F.Ca.CA.002.15.2.1 | reverse complement strand
CGACGAAGCGATGCTCGTCCAGCCGCACCAGCACGCCGTCGTCGAAGACCACGCCGTTCTCAGACAGCATGAAGCCATAACGGCAGCGGCCCGGTTTCAATGTTGACATGGTGTTGTAGTAGAGGAAATCGACGAACGCCGCCGCCTGCGGCCCGATCACCTCGATCTTGCCGAGCGTCGAACCATCGAACAGCGCGACCGACTGGCGCGCACGTCGCGCCTCGTCCGCGATCGAACGTTCCGCGTCCGCGTTGCCGCCATAATGAGCAGGCCGCAGCCAGCCGCCATATTCCTGGAAGACAGCGCCGCTGGCGCGATGGACGTTTTCGAGCGGCAGCCGCCGTACCGGCGCCATCAATTCACCGACGCGCGCGCCGGCAAAGCTTGCCAGCGGCACCGGCGTGAACGGCGGCCGGTAGGTGGTGGTGCCGACCTCCGGCACCGTGCGGCCGGTAATCCCTGCCATCAGCGCCAGCCCGGGCAGGTTGGAGGTCTTGCCCTGGTCGGTCGCCATGCCGAGCGTGGTGTAGCGCTTCAGATGTTCGACCGAGACGAAGTTTTCGCGTGCGGCCAGCTCGACGTCCTTCACCGTCACGTCGTTCTGGTAGTCGATCCAGATGCGGCCTTTCGAGCCCGGCATCGGCCAGGCCGGGAGAATGCCGTCCGTCGCCTCCGGCCCGGTGCTGCGTGGTGTTGCCGCGTTCTCCTTGCCGGCGAATGCCTTTTCCACGCCGGCAAACACCTCCGACAAGGAGACCGCGCCGGCTGCGGCGCCGACCACGGCGATACCGCCGACCGGTTCGCCCGGCAGGAAGGCCGCGCGCGCATCGCTCCAGGCGAGCTTGCCCTTGGCCTGGCCGAAGAGATGGATGGTCGGCGTCCACCCGCCGGAGACCACAACGCAATCGGCATCGAACCTCGTGCCGTCGTCGAGCGTCACGCCGTCGACGCGCAGCTTGCCGCTGGCGGATGCGAGAGAACGCCCCTTGATCAGCCGGACATTGGCCGCCGCCGCAGGCGCGCCGTCACGCCGGATATCGACAAGCCTGACTTCGGCGCCAACCTCGGCAAGCGCCCCCGCCACCTCATAGGCGCTGTCATTGTTGGTGGCGACGATGATGCGGCGGCCGACCAGCACAGCGTGGCGCCGGAGATAGGCGAACGCCGCATCCGCCGACATGATGCCCGGCAGATCGTTGTTGGCGAAAGGCAGCGGCCGCTCGATGGCGCCGGTCGCCAGCACGATCTGGCGCGGCCTGACCCGCCACAGCGTATCCGGCCGGCCGTCGAGATGACGCTGGTTCAGCCCGACCAGATTGTGGTCGTAAATGCCGAAGGCGGTGGTCGAAGGCAGGATGAGGTGACCGCCAGCGGCAAGCCCGGCAATCGTCTCCTTGCCCCATACGGCCGCCGGCTTGCCGTCGATCTCCGCGGCACGATGGCCGAGCGATCCGCCGGGGCTCTGCTGGTCGTCGACCAGTGTGACGGTCAGGCCAGCACCGGACGCCAGCCCTGCCGCCGCCAGCCCGGCCGGTCCCGCGCCTACAACCAGCACATCGCAATGATGGTTGATCTGGTCGGCCATGCCGGGCGAGGTCCAGTCGGCGTCGACTGTGCCCAGCCCCGCCATGGCGCGGATGCGCGGCTCGAACCTGTGCCAGTCCGGCCACATGAAGGTCTTGTAGTAGAACGCGGCCGGGATGAAGCGCGCAAAACGGTCCAGGAAGGCGTTGCGGTCGGCCAGTGCGCTGGGCGTGGCGTTGACGCTTTTCGCCACCAGTCCGTCGCGCACCGGCTCGGTCGTGGCGCGGGTGTTCGGCGTCGCCCGCGTGCCGCCGAGATCGACCAGCGCATTTGGCTCCTCGACGCCGGCGCCCCATATGCCGCGCGGCCGGTGGTATTTGAAGCTGCGGCCGACGACCGCGACGTCACCCGCCAGCAGCGCCGAGGCGATGGTGTCGCCGGCAAAGCCTTGCACGGTGGTGCCGTCGAAGCTGAAGCGTATCGGGCGCGAGCGGTCGATGGCGCTGCCGCCGGTGGCAAGGCGCGAGGCGGTCACGCGACGTGCTCCCCGCCGAGTGCGGCCGAGGACAGCACCTTGTGGGTGACGGTGTCGCGCTCCATGACGAAGAACTCGCCGCAGTTCATGTGAACCCAGATTTCGCGCGCCGTGCCTTTCGGATTGGTGCGCAGATAGAGGTAATCAGCCCAGCGATCGATCGGCACATCGGCGCCATCCGGCCGCGCATTTCCGGCATCGCCGCCATAGTGGAATTCGGTTTCGTCGCGCGGGCCGCAGAATGGGCAAGGGAAAAGCTGCATAAAATCCTCAATCTTCGTCTTTATGCATGTCGTTCTCCCCAAACCGCTGCGTACTTTTGGGCGACATGCATCAGTGCGCGATGCCGGAGCCGGCCGCTTCGTCGATCAGCCGCCCGCTGGCGAAGCGATCAAGGTCGAACGGACGGCTGATGTGGTTGTGTTCGCCAGTCGCCAGCAGGTTCGCCAGCAGCGTGCCGCC
>NZ_RZPI01000754.1:0-2531 GCF_003998715.1 Mesorhizobium sp. M7A.F.Ca.CA.002.15.2.1 | reverse complement strand
CTGATGACCTTCGCCGAGAAATGCAAATTGCTCGGCATGCGCCGGGAACCTCGCATGTCCCCGGCGACCACCAGCAACCGGCTGCGAGCCGCACTTTTACCGCGTCGCTGACCACTGCGGCGCGGATCAAACCGCCGTGTAGACGCGGGCGCAAATCTTGACATTTTCAGCCACGGCACAATCTTTCGATTTAGGGGGTTCTCTTAGTCGGCTTTGGCCGAAGTTCGTGTATCCGCATGCCAAGTTTGAAAAGCCATGTCGTGTCTTTTGTCTTGCGGCACAGCCGTAAGCAGGCATTTGCCAGTCCGGAAAATCTGCAGCGCTGGATCGCGGCCGCGCGCAAGACCGAGAACCACCGGCCGCCCGCCTCGCTACACCAGCGTCTCGATATCGAGATGCATACGGTCGGTGGCTTCCCCGTATACGAAATCCCACCCAAGTCCGGCGAACAGAAGCGGATTCTCTACTTGCACGGCGGCGCCTATGTCTTTGAAATCACGCCCTATCATTGGCACCTGATTGCCGACATGGCGGATCGGTTGGGCTACGCAATCACGGTGCCGATCTATCCAATTGCCCCCGAACATGATTTCCACGCCATGTTCGGGATGGTTGGCGATGTTTACCGGCAGATGCTCGCCGAGACGGAGGCCGAGGACATCGTCTTCATGGGCGATTCCGCCGGCGGCAACATGGCTGTGGTGCTGACCATGATGGCCGCCGAAGAAGGACTGTCCCTGCCGTCACGACATGTGCTCATTTCGCCGGGTCTCGACGTGTCGCTCACCAATCCCGCAGTGTTCGAGGCGGAACGCAACGACCCTTGGCTGGGCATAGCTGGCGGACGAGAGGCGATTCGTCTGTACAGTGCCGGCATCGATCCCAGCGACTGGCATATCAGCCCGGTCTATGGAGATCTGTCAGTGCTGCCAAGAACACTGCTTTTGACTGGCTCGCGCGATCTTTTGACGCCCGACAATCTGATCTTCGCGGAAAAAGCCCGCGCCGCCGGCGTTGAAATCGATCTTGTCTATGAGGAAGGCATGTTCCACGTCTGGCCGCTGATCGACATGCCGGAGGCCCGGCGCGCCCGCGAGCGCATCGTCGAATTTCTCGGGGAGAGCCGGATCGTGCAAGACACGAGACTAAGGCCTGAACAGCGCCCCGCCGAAGCGGCGGAGTAGCTCTATATTGTCGTCCTTACCAGCCGGTCAGAACTTGCCGGTTTCCCGGAACACTTCGAAGGTCGCGCGGATGTGGTCGGCGACGGCCTTGACCGGCGCGCTGGCGTCCGGCGCCACCACCATCGCCAGATTGTAGGTGCCGATGTCGGGCATGCCGTCCTTCGGGCAGAGTTCGACCATGTCGTTGCCGAGAAACGACTTCGGCAGCGGCGCCACGGCGAGATCGGACATGATCGCGGCGCGCTGGCCGGCCGTGTGCGCGCTCATATAGGCGATGCGGTAGTTGCGGCCCTCGCGGCCAAGCGCATCGAGCGCTCCGGCGCGCCAGGCGCAGCCCTCTTCCCAAAGCGACACCGGCAGCGGCTCGCGCAGATGCGCGCAGCCGCCCTTGGCGCCAGCCCAGACGATCGGCTCGGTCAGCAGCACCTCGGCGCCGAGCGCGCTGGTCTTGTAGGAATTGGTCAGCAGCGTGATGTCGAGCGCCCGGTCGTCCATGCGCCGGCGCAGATTGCTGCTCTGGTCGATGGTGACGTCGACGGCGATCGACGGATGCGACTGCGCGAAACGCTTCAGCACATGCGGCAGCACGCGCTCGCCGTAATCGTCCGGCGAACCAAGCCGCACGACACCGACAATCTCGGGAATGATGAACTTCGACACCACCTCGCGGTTGATCGACAGCAGCCGGCGGGCATAGCCGAGCAGCATCTCGCCGTCCGTGGTCAGCGACACCGAGCGGGCGTCGCGCGCGAACACGGAGCGGCCGAGAATGTCCTCCAGCTTCTTGATCTGCATGGAGACGGCCGAAGGCGTGCGAAAGACGGCATTGGCGGCGGTGGTGAAGCTGCCGGTCTCGGCAATCGCCACGAAAGTGCGCAAAACGTCGAGATCGAGCAGTGGCAGCGGATGATTGAGCGGGGCGTTCATGGCAACCGACCTTCAATTTTTCTGATACAAAACATCACTCCATTTCGTTTGATTGAACATCAGATTGGGAGGATAGTCAACTCCATCGAATGAGGCAGCTGCCACAAGCAGCCATGAAACGACCCCGACACAGACCTGCATTCGACACGAAATGAAGTTGAAACAAACCCGACGTAACCAACGCGCTGTCTGGCACCCGCCAGCCACCAAAGGAGAAAGAAATGTCTATCCTGTCGTCTCTTGGTCGCATCGCGACCGAATTCAGCGCGGCACGCGCCCGCTACCAGACCGAGCGCGCCATCCGTTCCTTGCCGATCGAACTGCAGAAGGATATCGGCTGGCCTGAGGCTTCCGACACCAAGACCGGTACTCGCAATGGCATCGGATCCTGGGCTGGAGCAAAGTAGATCGTGTGTACTA
>NZ_RZPI01000753.1:0-2534 GCF_003998715.1 Mesorhizobium sp. M7A.F.Ca.CA.002.15.2.1 | reverse complement strand
TCCGTCGAGCGATTTCTCCGGCCCGGTATCTTTCTGGCCGTACTGGAAAACGCGCTTCAGAACCTGGTCGTCTGGCGGTTTCGGCGGCGGCGGCTTTTGTTCAGGCGGCTTTTCAGCCTTCTTTTCAGGTGTCGGTTCCGGCGGCTTTGGAGCAGGTTTCGGCTTGGGCTTCTCGGGCGGCGGCACGATCGCGACATTGACGGGCTGTTCCTGCTGAACCGGCTGCTGCTCGGGTCTCGGCAGGCCATAGATCAGAAACGCCGCGATGAGCGCATGCAGGATCAGCGATGCGGGCAAAGCCCACAGCAAATGCCGCCGCCGTTCTCCTGTTTCGCCCTTCATCCGCACCGATGTGGAATGAAATAGCGGCGGCTTCAAGCATAGGTAGTGGATTGGCTTGATTTAACCGCTGACAGGTTGGTGATCGGATGACGACGCGCAGACCTCAGGTCAGCCAGTTTGCCGCTGGCGCGGGATCCCGTCCAGAAACCGTTCGTCCAGCCGCGTCTCGCCAAGCCAGTTCAGCCGGTTGATGCTGATGAAGCCGGCATCGATCGCGTCGTTCTCGTCGCCCGGCTGGCTGTCGTGAGCCCGCCCGCGCGGCACGGTGATGACCGTGCGGTCGCCGTCGCTCTCCACGATCTCGGCCTTGCGGGCGATCTTGTCGCGACCGATGCGCGGCTGGCGGATTTCGGCCGGCAGCGAGGTCGGCAGGTTGATGCTCAGCCAATGACCCTCAGCGGCCCAGTCGGCGCGCGATTGCCACAGGGACACGATCAGCGCGCCAAGCCATTGGTCGTCGCCATCGGTGAAATCAGGATTTTTCACGCGTGAGAAGCCAATGGCCGGAACGCCCCAGAAAGTGGCCTCCCGCGCAATGCCGAGCGTGCCGGAATAGGCAAGGTCCTCGGCAACGTTGCGGCCATCGTTGACACCCGACAGCACCAGATCTGGCTTCTTCGTATCGGCGAACAACCAGGTCATGGCGCTTACCACGCAATCGGCCGGGGTGCCGGAACAGGCGTACCAGTTCGGTTTGAGGCGCCGCATGGTCAACGGCCTGGCAATCGTCAATGACGAGCCGGCGGCGGTGCGCTTGCCGTCGGGCGCGACCACCCAGACATCGCCGCTCAACGCGCTGGCGGCCGCGACCAGACGGGCAAGCCCCGGCGCTTCGATGCCGTCATCGTTGCAGATCAGAATTCTCATCGTTTTCTTGCCTCCGACACCACTATGCGCTGGCCGGTGCGGCATTGCGTGCGCAGCGAGGGGATGTGGGATTGCAGGTCGCCGAGAAGATCCGGCGTGCAGGAATGGCCGAGTGCCGCGGGACGGCCGGCCTTCTCCCAGATATCGACATTGCCCGACAGCGTCGGATGGGTCGGCATGCGTACCCAGTCCGCCCGACCGGCCTTGTGCAACACATCGCCCGGCGAACCTGACGGCAGATGCCCGGTAAGCAGCACCGGAAAACCGGAATGGTCGGCACGCGGCAAGAGGCGCGACGATGGGCCGGCTTCACCCATGCCGTCATCCGCCAGCAGCGGCATGGACGGCAGGGGATCGGCATCGGTCCAGTCGGCTGCGTCTTGCAGGCGGCGGCGCAGCAACGTTGAAACGCCCGGCAACAGGGCTGCCGTGGCGCCGATCTGCGCTTCCAGGGACGAGCGCATGCCGGCATGGATGGCGAACGGCCCTGGCAAGGCCGCGATCAGCTCCAGCGACCGACCCGAGAGCGGCGTCGGCAAAAGACACCCGCCCGAATGCCTCGCAACCCATTGCGAGATTTCGCGCGCACGCGCCGCCCCCGGCACCGGATCGGCGCCGTAGGAAGCATCGAGGACAAGCAGGTCGCAGTGCGGGATCGTGTCCATGACGAAGACATTGCTGTCCGGCACCACATCGGCGGAATAGGCGACGCGGCTCTCGCCATCGTCCACGGCAAACCAGACGCCGCCCACGACATGCCCGGAGCGTCCCGTCCGGATCGTGAAATTGCCGCTGTTCAACGTGTCGCCGGGTTCGAACAATTCGAGGCGATCTTCGGGAAAAGGGAACCGCCTGAAATCCTCGGGCTCAGCATAGCCGGCGAGCGTGGCAGGCGCCTCGTCGCGGGTCTCGGCGGTCATGAAGATCGGACCGGCATAACCGCGCGACAGCAGCCAGCTCAGCGCGCCGATATGATCCTCATGCGCATGCGAGACGAACAGCGCATCGATGTCGGCGACCGAGCCGTTCAGCGCCGGATAGTAGTCCGCCCCCGAGGCGCCGACCTTGATGCCGACGTCGAGCAGGATGCGATCCTTGCCGCTGCAGACAGCAAGGCTGGTGCGGCCCTTTTCGCCAAAGCCGCCGAGCAGGTCGAGCATCATCACGATGCCGCCCCCGCCGCCGGGATCAGCCAGCCGGAGCGTATCCGCAGGCGTGCCTGGGCTCCGCTCTCCAGCGCGACTGGATCGGGCTGTTCGAAATGCAAGGTGAGGTCGGGATTGGTCGAAGGCGTGAATTCGATGCGCGCCGAGCCACCCTGGTAG
>NZ_RZPI01000752.1:0-2535 GCF_003998715.1 Mesorhizobium sp. M7A.F.Ca.CA.002.15.2.1 | reverse complement strand
GTCCCAGCGCGTGTAGCGGCCGGGATATTCATAGTTTGAGGAAAACACCGCGCCGCGGCGCGAATTCAGGCCGTCGACGTAAGCGTCGATCGCGCCCGCATACGGCCGGTCGTGGCGCGCGCGGGTGATGGTGATGCCACCCGCGGTCACGAAACTTTCCGCGCCGTTTTCCAGAACCTTCATCGTCATTGCCGTCTCCATCAGCTTCTTGGGGCAACGGACCCGGGAATGGCTTGGAAAAAACAAATGGCCGCCCGGACTTTCCGTTGCGGCCACCCTCTCTATTCACGCGCACGTGTTCGAACAGGCCGCTGTCAGCAGGCCCACCACCAAATGGTCTTGATCGAACGCATATTCATGGCGAAATCCATAGCTGCGAAAAGAAGGATGCGCAACAGGTTTGAAAGTCTGTTCGTTGGCCGCCGCTTCTCAGGCTCATGGCACATCGCCAGAGCCGACAGTGCCGCTTAGAGTGCTCATCCAACAGCAGGAAGACGGGAAAATAACCATGACCGAGCAGATCGAGCGTGCGCGGACGTTTCATTCCCTCCACGTCAAGGGCAACCCGGTCGTCCTCTACAATGCCTGGGATCCGGGTTCGGCCAAGATCATCGAGAAAGCGGGTGCCAAGGCGATCGCCACCGGAAGCTGGCCGGTCGCGGCCGCGTTCGGCTACGCCGATGGCGAGAAAATCCCGCTGGAACTGGCGCTCGACAACATCAAGCGCATCGTCGGGTCGGTCGACCTGCCGGTGACCATGGACCTCGAGGGCGGCTACGGCGTTGACCCGGAAATCGTCGCTCGCACGGTGACGTTGGCGCTGCGGGCCGGCGCTATCGGTTTCAATTTCGAGGATCAGATTGTCGGTGGCAGCGGCCTGCATGACATTTCCGTGCAGGCAAAGCGCATCGAAGCCGCGGCGGCGGCCGTCAAGGCTTCCGGCATACCGGCATTCATCAACGCTCGAACCGACATCTTCCTCAAGGCGAAACCGGATGCGCATGATGACCTTCTGCTCGACCAGGCCATCGAGCGCGCACAGGCCTTCGAAAAAGCCGGCGCGCACGGCTTCTTTGCGCCGGGCCTTGGCGACGAAGGCCTGATCGAGACGCTCTGCAAGGCAATTGCGTTGCCGGTCAACATCATTGCGCTGGCGCATGTGCCGCCGCGCCAGCGGCTGGCGGAACTGGGTGTCGCCCGCATCAGTCACGGCCCGGTGCCTTACCGGCAGATGGCGGAATGGCTGGAGGCGAAAGCGCGACTGGCTATTTCGGGCTAAGTCAGTCCTCCAGCGTTCCCGACCGGGCATCAGTGCTCTTCCTGTCGCCGACCAGCTTCAGAAGATCTTCGCCGGCGCGGATGATGCGGCGCGAGCGGCGGGTCAGGATGATGCCGTCCTGCGGCGCGAACACTTCGGTGCGGCCATCGGTTTCACCCGGTGCATGGACGATGGTGGCGAGGCGCGCGCCCTTGGCGACGCGGTCGCCGGGCTTCACGTCGTAGAGCACGGCACCGGCCCGTGGCGCCGGCATCATGTCGATGTTTTCCAATGGCGCCACGAAGCCGGTGAAAGGACCCGGCGCGGGCAGGGCGCTGTCGGCGATCACGCCGCGCGCCACCAGCAGCCGGTAGAGGCCGTCGGCGTCGGCGGCGGCCAAAGCACCATCGACATCGAGGATGCCGCGATATTCGACGGTGGTGGCGACGCGACGGTCGAGCTTGGCCACATCGGCGGGGACGTTCTGATAGGGCATGATCGAGGCGCCCTCGAAGGTGCCGTCGGTGTCTTCGCTCCACAGCACGACCGCGTCGACGCCCATGGCCGCGGCGCAATCGGCCATATCAGGCCACAGGCTTGTGTGGACGTAGAGATAGGCGAGGCCCTCGTCATCGCAGTGCAGGTCGAGCACGATGTCGTGGCCGAGCGAGAGCTGCACCAGCCGCGTCTTCAGCCGCTGGTCGACGCTGCCAAGGGTGGTGTCGGGCAAGAGCGCTGTGTCGGGCGCCGCGAGCAGCGGAAAGCCGCGGTTGAAATTGGTGCGCGTGCCGAGATGGAAGCGGCCCTGATGCTCGCCGAAATGATATTGCGCCCGGCCGATCGGATTGGCCCAGGGCACGATGGTGAGATTGCCCTTGATGCGGCCTTCGGCTTCAGCCTTGTTGAGCATCGGCATCAGCGCGTCGATGGCGACGACACCCGGCAACTCGCCGGCATGGAGTGCCGCCTGCAGATAGGCCGAAGGAGCAGCCTTGTCGGAACCAGTGAAGCGGAACAGCGGGAATTCGTAGGAAACCCCTTCGCTTTCGCCGGCGATGCGTTCGATCGATTTCTGCATGACTTCCTCCATCAGGAGCGAGAGACATGCGATTTGAAGGCGCCGATGTCGATTGGTCCAGCCTGCCGCGCTATGGGCGCAAGAGACTATTCAGCCGGAAGCGGGATGACCGGCGCGCGCCGGTCCAGCGCCTGCGACAGCACAGCGGCGGTGACCGCCAAAACAGCGAGTGCTGCGCCGACCAGCGGCAAATTGGCAT
>NZ_RZPI01000751.1:0-2541 GCF_003998715.1 Mesorhizobium sp. M7A.F.Ca.CA.002.15.2.1 | reverse complement strand
CCGCCGCGGCCGGCGCGCCGCCCATCATCGGCATCGCCATCCTCGTATCGAAGCCGTTCCTCTGGTTCTATCTCTATTTCGCGTTCTGCGTGCTCGTCTTCTACGCATTCTGGAGCTGGTATTCGCCGCATCCATGGCAACGCTGGTCGATCCTGATGACCGCGGTCATCCTGTTCTTCATCTATTTCAATGTGCAGGTCAGCGTCGCCGTCAACGCCTGGTATGGGCCTTTCTTCGACTATGTGCAGGGGCTGATGTCGGGGACTGGAAAGTCGACCAACAGCGAATTTTATATCGGATTGGCTGATTTTTCGTGGCTCGCCCTGGTCGGCATGAATGTGCAGGTGGTCAACGCCTTCATCGTCAGTCACTGGATCTTCCGTTGGCGCACGGCGATGAACAACTACTTCGTCGAGAATTGGGGCAGGCTACGCCATATCGAGGGTGCCTCGCAGCGCATCCAGGAAGACACGATGCGGTTCTCGCAGATCATGGAAGATCTCGGCTCCAGCTTCGTCCAGTCGATTATGACGTTGATCGCATTCCTGCCGGTCATGATCCAGTTGCAGGCCCATATCACCGAGTTGCCGATTATCGGCGCGATTCCACAGCCATTGGTTGTCGCAGCCCTTGCCTGGTGTCTGTTCGGGACGATCTTGGTCATGGTTGCAGGTCTGAAACTTCCAGGGCTGCAGTTCCGCAACCAGCGCGTTGAGGCAGCCTACCGCAAGGAACTCGTCTACGGCGAGGATCACGCGGACCGGGCCCAGCCGGCCACCACGGCCGAGCTGTTCGAGAATGTTCGCCACAATTATTTCAGGCTCTATTTCCACTACATCTATTTCAACGTCGTCCGTTACACCTACCTGCAGGCCGACAACATTTTCTCGCTGCTGATCCTCGGTCCCTCGCTGGTGGCGCACAAGATCACGTTCGGCGCGCTGAACCAGATTTCGAACGCATTCGGCAAGGTGACCGGTTCACTGCAGTTTCTGCTCACCTCCTGGTCGACCATCGTCGAGCTGCAATCGGTCCACAAGCGCCTGCGCGCCTTCGAGGCGACGCTGCAAGGCGAGCCGCTGCCCGATATCGACCAGCGCTATCTGGCAAGGCAGGGCGCTGAGGATCCGGCCTAAAGATCGAGGTTGGAAACGAACCGGGTTGGCGGCTCAGCCGCCGACCGAGACCTGCCTCTGGCCGGCATCCTGGCGCGAAACATAATCGCGAAAACTGATGCATTCGACATCGGCCTTGACGCAGACCTCGCCGGCAAAGCGCTCCAGCGCGTTCCAGTAGGCGCCGTCATTCATCAGCGCGAAGTGGAAGCCGAGCTCCAGCGGAATGCGCTTGCCGGCATACTGCTTGTCGAAGGCGGCGCGGAAGGCATCATAGGTCCGGTTGGCGAACTCGCCCGCTTGGCTTGGCCGTTCGAAGCCGCCGGAATGCCTGACATAGAGATTGTAGTCCATGGCGATCACCGGCCGTGACTTCGGTCCTTCTGGAATCTGCGGCAGCGAAAAGTGCATGACGCCGTTGCTGGCCGTCGGTCGGGCGGGGCCCTGCGAGACGCCGCTGGCGTCGAATTGATAGCCGGCGGCCGGCAGCGCTTCATAGAGCGCCTTGCCCGTCGACAGATACGGCGCGCGAAAACCGACAACCGCATGCCGTGCGAAATCGCGCCAGCCCTCAGGCTCGGGCGCAATGCCGTTGATGGCATAGGCGTTCTCGAGAATGTGCTCGAACGAACCGAACTCTTTCAGCCAGTCGGCCTTGCTCCAGTCCTTGCCGTCGAAATGGCCGCAGCCATGGCTGGCGATGTCGTGGCCCTCATGCGCGGCAAGCCCGATCTGCTCGAGCCGGTCGGTGACTTCCTGTTTCGAGGCGGCAAAGCCGATATTGGATTTCCCGGCGCTTCTGCCGGGTGCGGTGTATTCCTTGCGTGTTTCCGTCGACAGCAGGAAGACGCAGGACAGAAAATAGGTGAAATGTGCCCCGGTGCGCTCAGCCAGTGCTCGACTGCGCTTCCACTGCGAAATGTCGCGGGCGCTGTCGAACGAGATGATGACGACCTGCTTGGGCTTTGCCGGCACCGGTGGCGCGGGCGGGTCGGCCAGAGCCACGCCGGCAGTGACGAGCGCGGCAAGCGAAAACGCAACAACGCGGAACGGACGAAGCATAGGAATCTGATCTTAACTCGGGGAACGTCTGCAAGCCGGCTATCGCCTAAATGTGGCGCGGGTGCGATGGGCCTCTTCGGCTGCTCGTCCGGGGCAAACATCCGTTTGCCCCGGACAATAGCGATTTTCCGGTCGAACCCCTTCCATGCCGGCAAAATTTCGCTAAAACGCGGGCTGACAAAGGCCCGACCGGGCAGGAATGGTTTGATTTGATGTCCGACGACAGTTTTATCCGTGAAGTCAACGACGAGATCCGTCGCGAACAGGCGCAGGCGCTGTGGGACCGTTTTGGCCCAGCCCTGATTGTCGTTGCGATCCTCGTGGTGCTCGGCACCGCAGCCTTCGTCGGCTATCGCTATTGGGA
>NZ_RZPI01000750.1:0-2546 GCF_003998715.1 Mesorhizobium sp. M7A.F.Ca.CA.002.15.2.1 | reverse complement strand
GAGTTGAAATTCTCCGGGCCGGCACGCTGCTTCGATTCAGAAGAGGAATGTTTCGAGGCGGTGACGCATCGCAACTACAGGGAAGGCGAGGTTCTCGTCATTCGCTACGAAGGACCGCGCGGCGGCCCCGGCATGCGCGAGATGCTGTCGACGACGGCAGCACTCTACGGCCAGGGCATGGGCGGCAAGGTGGCTCTGATCACCGACGGGCGCTTCTCGGGCGCGACGCGCGGTTTCTGCATCGGCCATGTCGGCCCCGAAGCAGCCGTGGGTGGCCCGATCGGACTGCTCAGGGATGGTGACGTGATCTCGATCGACGCGGTGAACGGCACGATCGACGTGGCGTTGTCCGATAGCGAACTGGCGGCGAGGGCAAAGACATGGAAGGCGCGCGCGACCGATTATCAGTCGGGCGCGATATGGAAATATGCACAGACGGTGGGGCCAGCGCGCGATGGCGCGGTGACCCATCCGGGCGGTGCGAAAGAAACACACTGTTATGCGGACATCTGAGTTGTTGAGGTCATCTGTCTTTTCGGCACTGGTCGTGGCCGCCACGTTTGGCGCGACCTTTGGCGCCGTCGGCCAGGCCATGGCCTTCGACGACAAGGTGTTCGACGACAAGACCGGGGTGAAGCCGCAATCGAGCCCCTGGGCGGTCTTCCAGTTCGGCTTCTCCGCCTACAAGAACGGCCACAAGGAGCAGGCTGCCGAGGCCTACAAATACGCCGCCGAAAACGGCCAGATCGGCGCCACCTGGAAGCTTGCCCGCATGTATGCCGAGGGCGACGGCGTGGCGCGCGACGACTATGAGGCGTTCAAGTTCTTCTCCGAGATCGTCGACCAGGATGTCGAGCCCGGCTCGCCCGAGGAAAGCTATGTCTCCGATGCGCTGGTGGCGCTTGGCGACTATTTGCGCACGGGCATTCCCGGCAGCCCGGTCACCGAGAACGAGGTGGCGGCCCAGGAATACTACATGCGCGCGGCTGCCAACTACCGCAACCCGAACGCACAGTTCGAGATGGGGCAGATGTTCCTGAAGGGCGGGGGCGGGGTGACGGCCAGCGTCAAGCAGGCCGGGCGCTGGTTCCAACTCGCCGCCGAGAAAGGCCATGCCGGCGCCCAGGCGACGCTGGGCCATCTGTTGTTCCAGAGCGGCAAGATCGTTCGCGGCCTGGCGATGATGACGGCAGCGCTCGAACGCGCTTCGCCCGCTGACCAGCCCTGGATCCGCGGCATGCAGGA
Source organism: Mesorhizobium sp. M7A.F.Ca.CA.002.15.2.1 (assembly GCF_003998715.1). NCBI lineage: Bacteria > Pseudomonadati > Pseudomonadota > Alphaproteobacteria > Hyphomicrobiales > Phyllobacteriaceae > Mesorhizobium > Mesorhizobium sp. M7A.F.Ca.CA.002.15.2.1. The sequence goes on along the minus strand of NZ_RZPI01000750.1, from coordinate 1,301 downwards.
AGAGGCATTTGCCACCGCCGGCGAGGCCGACCGCCGCACCGCGATCTCGCTGGCCGATGATATCCTCACCAAGGGCAACAACGCGGACCAGTAGTTTTGCTGGCGGCTGAACTGCCGATCTCCCCCACGAAGCGGGAGATTGGCTCAGTTCGCGATCGGCTCCGTCGGCACCATGCTGGGCGCCGGCGTCGAGATCGGCGTGACATGGGGGTGTGGCGCCAGCGTGTTTTCCGGGCAGCTATCCCCGATCTTCGTCCACGAGGTGTTGTTGAGCACCATATCGCAGCGGGCCAGATGGCTCTGCTCGGCCACCGTCAGGCAGGCGACCTGACCGATCTGGTAGGATTTTCCATTGGCCAGGCATTCCTGGTCGGCAAATGCCGTACCAGGAACGGCCATGGCAAATGCCAGGCCAATGGGACAAAGATGAAATCGTGCGCTCATGGAACCCCAGCCGCCATGCTGGTCTGCAATGAACGGCGCGAAATGTGGCGATATGAGGGTTCAGCGCAGACGGGCCCGGCGAGGGTTCTCTCAAGCCGGCTGAAGCGCGAGATCGATCGCCACCGGGACATGGTCGGATGGTTTTTCCCAAGCGCGCACATGCTTTTCGATAGAGGCCGATGAGAATCGGTTGGCGGCTTCCGGCGACAAAAGCAGGTGGTCGATACGGATGCCGTTGTTCTTCTGCCAGGCGCCGGCCTGATAGTCCCAGAACGTATAGGTGTCGCGCGCGTCGGTGACCGCGCGCACCGCCTCGGTGAAACCAAGATTGAGCAGCCGACGGAAGGCCTGTCGCGTCTGCGGCTGGAACAGGGCGTCGCCCAGCCAATTCTCCGGAAACCGCGCGTCGATCGGCTCGGGAATGACGTTGTAGTCGCCGGCGAGCACCAGAGCCTCCTCAAGTCTCAGCCGTTCTTCGGCCCAGCGCTCAAGCCGCGCCATCCAGGACAGCTTGTAAGGAAACTTCTTCTCGTCATCGATCGGATTGCCGTTCGGCAGATAGAGCGAGGCGACACGCAAGGCGCCCTTGTCGGTTGAGAAAACGCCTTCGATGAAACGCGCCTGTTCATCGGCATCGTCGCCGGGCAGGCCCCTGATCACCTCGTCGAAGCGCAGCTTCGACAACAGCGCGACGCCGTTGAAACCCTTTTGGCCATGGGTTTCGACATTGTAGCCAAGCGCCTCGATCTCGGCGCGCGGGAACTGCTCGTCGACCGTCTTGATCTCCTGCAGGCAGACGATGTCGGGTGCGCTCTCGGTCAGCCAATGGGTGAGGTTGCCGATGCGGGCGCGGACAC
>NZ_RZPI01000074.1:0-12639 GCF_003998715.1 Mesorhizobium sp. M7A.F.Ca.CA.002.15.2.1 | reverse complement strand
AGTCCGGATCGGCCATGACAGCCTGCCGGCCAACCTCATGAAAGGCGATGTTCTGCGAGGAATGGCGCGCGCCGGTGGCGATCGGCAGCGCCGAGAAGACGCGCTCCGGATAGCTCGACGCCCATTCCAGCACCTGCATGCCGCCCATCGAGCCGCCGAGCACGCAAAACAGTTTCTCGATGCCGAAATGGTCGATCAGCATTTGCTGCGCCCGCACCATGTCGCGGATGGTGATGATCGGCAGGTCGAGCCCATACGGCTTGCCGGTGGCCGGATTGGTCGAAGCCGGGCCGGTGGAGCCAAGGCAACCGCCGATGACGTTGGAGCAGATGACGAAGAAACGATTGGTGTCGATGATCTTGCCGGGGCCGATCAGCACTTCCCACCAGCCAGGCTTGCCGGTCACCGGATTGGTGCTGGCGACGTGCTGGTCTCCGGTCAGCGCATGGCAGACGAGGATGGCGTTGGAGCGGGCATCGTTCAGCGTGCCATAGGTCTGGTAGGCGATCTGGAACGGTGACAGCAGCGTGCCGGCGTCCAGCTTGAGCGGCTTGTCGGATCCAAAACGCAAAACCGGGCTCGACGGTTGGTCGACCTCGTTGTTGGTTTTGCGGGCACGCAGAACGGCCATGACATCCATCTCACACTTTGAGCCCACGCATCGCACTCGTCGAAAGTCGATGCCGATACGGGTGTCCGGCCGGCGCGGACAACAAAAAACCGGCATTGCGGTCGCAAAGCCGGTTACAGGATGCAAACGGCCCTTTAGCAAGTTGTTTAACGTGGCTGCAAGCCGACCGGCCAAATCACCACGGAAGTTCGCTCCCCTTCTAGGGCTGTGGCGCGCCGGCGTCAACGGCCTGCCTTGGGCGGGAGGCTGTCGCCTCTCGACATTGCAGGCCACGGCTTGTATTTCCGCTGCGGCTTCCCTCAGGAAGCGTTCTCGACGGATTTTGCGACATGAGCCAGACACCGGACCAGGCACGTCCAACCCCGCGCGCGGGCATCATGGACATAGACGCCTATGTGCCGGGCAAGAGCACGGCGCCTGCCGGCGTCGCCAAGGTCCACAAGCTGTCCTCCAACGAGAACCCGCTCGGGCCCTCGCCGAAGGCGATCGAAGCCGCGCGCGAGATTGCCGGCAAGCTCGACATCTATCCCGACGGCACCGCCAGGCGGCTGCGCGAAGCGATCGCCGAGGTGCATGGCCTCAACCCGCAGAACATCATCTGCTCCAACGGCTCCGACGAGATCCTCGGCCTGCTGGCGCAGACCTATCTGGCGCCCGGCGACGAGGCCGTCATCACCGAACACGCCTTCATGGTCTACAAGATCTACATCCAGTCGGCGGGCGCCGTTCCGGTGACGATCAAGGAAACAGACGAGCGCGCCGATATCGACGCCATCCTGGCCGCCGTCACGCGGCGCACCAAGATCGTGTTCCTCGCCAATCCCAACAACCCGACCGGCACTTATGTGCCGTTCCAGGAGGTGCGGCGGCTGCATGCCGGTCTGCCCAGGCACGTGCTTCTGGTGCTCGACGCGGCCTATGCCGAATATGTCCGCCGCAACGACTATGAGGCCGGCATCGAACTGGTCGGCAGCGCAGAGAACGTGGTGATGACCCGGACCTTCTCCAAGATCGGCCTTGGCGGGGCGCGGATCGGCTGGATGTACGGGCCGATGCACATCGTCGACGCCATCAACCGCGTGCGCGGCCCCTTCAACGTCAATGCGACGGCGATCGAGGCCGGCATCGCCGCCATTCGCGATCGCGCCCATGTCGAGCGCAGCGTGGCGCACAACGAGACCTGGCTGGCCTGGCTGAGTGAGGAATTCACAAAGCTTGGATTGCGGGTGACGCCCAGCGTCGGCAATTTCATCCTCATTCATTTTCCAGAGGACCAGAAACATTCGGCAGCGGCGGCGGACGACTATCTGACGGCGCGCGGCTATATATTGCGGCGCGTTTCGGGCTATGGCTTTCCCAACGCGCTGCGCATGACCGTCGGTACCGAACAGGCCAATCGCGGCGTTGTCGCCGCTCTCACGACATTCCTGAAAAGCTAGAAACCATGACATCACCGATGTTTGAAAAGATCGCGCTGGTCGGCATCGGCCTGATCGGCTCGTCGCTGGCCCGCGTCATCCGCCGCGAGGGCCTCGCCCGCCACGTATCCATCTCGACCCGCAGTGCGGCGACGCTGGCACGGGCCGAGGAGCTTGGGCTGGGCGATAGCTATAGCACCGATGCGAGAGAAGCTGTCCGCGATGCCGACCTGGTCATCATTTCGGTGCCGGTCGGCTCGTCCGGCACGGTTGCCGAGGAAATCGCGCCGGCGCTGAAGCCGGGCGCGATCCTCACCGATGTCGGCTCGACCAAGGCGTCTGTCATTGCGCAAATGCAGCCTTATGTGCCTGAAGGTGTCCATTTCATTCCCGGCCACCCGCTGGCGGGCACAGAAAAATCCGGCCCCGACGCCGGTTTCGCCGACCTGTTCGACAATCGCTGGTGCATCTTCACGCCGCTGCCCGACACCGACCCGGACGCGTTGGAGAGGCTGTCGGAGTTCTGGCGGCGCTGCGGCGCCAACATCGACACGATGGATCCCCAGCATCACGATATGACGCTGGCCATCGTCTCGCATCTGCCGCACATCATCGCCTACAACATCGTCGGCACCGCCGATGATCTGCAGTCGGTGACCAAATCCGAAGTGATCAAATATTCGGCTTCCGGCTTCCGCGACTTCACCCGCCTTGCCGCCTCCGATCCGACCATGTGGCGGGATGTCTGTCTGCACAACAAGGACGCCATCCTCGAAATGCTGGCGCGGTTCTCGGAGGATCTGGCGTCGCTGCAGCGCGCAATCCGCTGGGGCGACGGCGAAAAACTCTTCGACCTGTTCACCCGCACCCGCGCCGTGCGCCGCTCGATCATCGAAGCCGGCCAGGACATCGACGTTCCCGATTTCGGCCGTCAGGCGGTCGAGCACCCCGCGAAGGGCTAGGTCTGTCTCAGGCAGGCCAGGTCTGCGCAACCATGGCCAGCGTCTCGGCTCGGTTCGGCGCGCCAAGCCTGCCGCCGAAGCGCAGGCATTTGAGCGCCGCGGCCGCACTGGCAAACCGCAAAGCCTGCTCGACCGGCATGGCTTCCGCCAGCCCGACGGCGAAGGCGCCGTGAAAGACATCGCCGGCGGCGAGCGTGTCGACCGCCTTGATTTTCGGCGCCGCGACATGGCGCACGCAGCCAGCGCGACGGTCGTGCCACCAACTGCCCGCCGCGCCGCCTGTCACTGCGACAAAAGCGTCGCTGCGGCTGGCGAGATCGGCGCAAGCCGTTTTCGGATCGAGCGCCTGGCCGCAGACGATGCGCGCTGCCGGCTCCGAAGCGATGATGTGCGTAGCGAGCGGCAACAACTGCTCAAGGACCTCCAGCGGCGCGGTGTCGGCATCGAGGATCGCCGGACGGCCGATGGCGCGCGCCGCCTTCAGGGCGAGTGCCGCCGCACCCGGCCAGCGGACATCGACCAGAACGGCATCGAATGCCATGAGGTCGGCGACCGGCAGGACGTCGGGATCGGCCTGGGCAAGCCTGTCATAGAACGGCACGATGATGCGCTCGCCATGCGCGTCGACCAGGATGGAGGCCAGCGCCGAGCGGGCACCTCTGACGCGCCGCACGAAGGTGCAATCGACGCCTTCGGCCTCTATGCCGGCGATGAGCTGGTCGGCGACGGCATCGTCGCCGGCACTCGCCCACAGCGATACTTCGGCGCCCAGGCGATGGGCAGCGCAGGCGGCGCTGGTGGCCATGCCCGAGGCGATCTGGACGCCGTCGGAGGCCATGAACTTGCCCTGATGCATGGGCAGCGTCTCGACGTGCAGGATGGTGTCCAGCGTCAAAGCGCCAACGCTCAGCAGCTTCACGGGTTTTGCCATGGCTGAGCTATTCGACCGGCTTGATCTTGCCCAGCGGAATGAAGCCGAGCGAGGCCTTGCCCCTGACCACCTTCAGCGGCATGGACGGTTCGTTGCCGAGCACCGCCAGGGCAGAAAAACCCTGCTCGATCTGGCTTTTCTGCTCGGGTATGGCGGTGCCGAGGATGGCCGCCACCGCCTTCGGGTCCTTCAACCTGATCATCAGGTCGGCGTTGACCAGGCCCTCGGCATCGACCGAGAGCGGTCCCGAAACGGTGATGCGCGCCGTCCCCGACGACAGATCAAGGTTGCGGATTTCGATCGCCTGGCCACGAAGGCTCTTCACCCGCGTGCCGATCAGTGCGACGCCGTTCTTCAATGTCACGTCGCCGCTGGCATCGAGCGCCGGAAGCACGCGCCCGCCAAGTGCGTCGGGGTCGACCTCGAGATCGCCGAAACTGCCGAGATAGTCGATATCCTCGCCGTTGGGCTGCAACTGACCTGATGCCTTGCCGGCACTGAACAGTTGCACCGGATCGGTATCGTCGGCCGGATCGGTCTGGCCGGAAAGGCCCTCTGCCTCCAGCGAAATCCGCCGCGGCAGCGGCCACCACAATTTGAAATTGGCCTGCAGATTGTCCCAGTCGATCCACAGCGGCACCATGTCCGGCACGGAGGTCCTGAGCGGGCCGCGCAGATTGGCAACCGGCGACAGAGGCTGGATGATCTGGGCGGCTGCGTTGAAACTGCCGGCTGAGGCCGCAATGTTCTTGGCATCGTCCTCATAGGCGAGGTTGTCGCAGGAGACGGTAAAGCTCAAGGGATAGCCGCTGACCTGGAGATTGGCGCAGCCGGCCTCGACGCCATTCTTGTTGAGCGTGGCAACCGCCTTGTCGGCCTCGCTCCTGACGCGGTCAGCCAGATAGAACCAGCCGCCGCTGTAGAGGGCGAACAGCACGACGATGAATGCTGCAAGCCAGATCAGGCGGCGACGTTTGTTCGGCTGGCGTTCGTCACTTGACGTCATGCTTTGGCTCTCGTTAACGCATGGGTATTGCGGACGGGTAGTCGATTCCGCCAGGTGGACAGACGAATAGTTAGACGGGACGGGCGGAAAAAACACCGGTCCGGGTGCGGTGTTGGCATCTTTTGCAATCAGGCGCGGCGATATGGGCGATTTTTGGGTGTTTGGCTATGGCTCGCTGATCTGGCGGCCGGGATTCGCGCATGTCGAAACACAGCGTGCCCGCCTGCATGGCTACCGGCGCTCGCTCTGCGTCTATTCCTTCGTGCATCGCGGCACGCGCGAGCGGCCGGGGCTGGTGCTCGGCCTCGATCGTGGCGGGTCCTGCGTCGGCCTCGCATTCCGCGTCCCCGGCGACTTGCGCGACGAGGTTATGGCCTATCTGCGCGAGCGCGAGCTGGTCACCAATGTCTATCTGGAGCGTCTGCTCAAGGTTCGCCTCGACGGCGGCGGTACGGTCGACGCGGTGGTTTACATTGTCGACCGCCAGCACGAGCAATATGCCGGAGCGCTCGACGCTGCAGATGCGGCGGCCGTGGTGCGCGGTGCGGTCGGCCAGTCCGGCAACAACGAGGACTATGTGCTGAGCACGCTGGAGCATCTCGAGGCGCTGGGCATTCGCGATCATTGGCTGGAAGAGGTGGCGCTGCAGGTCGCGCCTTTGTGAAGCTGGCTCTGCGGAAAAAGGCCGTCAGGCCTTTGACCTCGTTCAGGCAAGACCTAGGTTAGGCTCCAACCCTCAGACCGCGGGCGCCATTTGCCCGCCCAATCATCCCGGAGATCCGCCTTGCAGAAACGTCGTCTCGGTCGCACCGACTTGTCCATCGCGCCGCTGGTTCTGGGCGGCAACGTCTTCGGCTGGACTGCCGACGAGAAAACCTCGTTCGACCTGCTCGACCGCTTCGTCGGCGCCGGCCTCAACGCCATCGATACGGCGGACGCCTATTCGCGCTGGGTTCCAGGCCACAAGGGCGGCGAATCGGAAACCATCATCGGTAAATGGATGAAAGACCGTGGCAATCGCGACAAGGTCGTGGTGATCACCAAGGTCGGTTCGGATATGGGACAGGGGCACAAGGACCTGTCCGCCGCCTACATCGAAAAGGCCGTCGACGCATCGTTGAAGCGGCTGCAGACCGAATTCATCGATCTCTATCTGTCGCATTGGCCGGATCCTGCGACGCCCTATGAGGAAACGCTTGGCGCCTACGAGAAGCTGCTCGCCAAGGGCAAGATTCGCTATGCCGGGTGCTCTAACCTCGACGCCGGCCAGTTGCGTGCGGCACTCGATGTGGCGAGCCTGCGCAGTCTGCCGCGCTACGAGGTGCTGCAGCCGGAATACAATCTCTACGATCGCTCATCCTTTGACGGGCCGTTGCGCGATCTGTGCGTGGCCGAGGACATCGGCGTCATCACCTATTTCAGCCTGGCCAAAGGTTTCCTCAGCGGCAAATACCGCAGCGAGGCCGATCTCGGCCAAAGCCCGCGTGGCGGCGGCGTGAAGGACTATCTCAATGGGCGCGGCATGCGCATCCTTGCGGCACTCGACGCGGTGTCATCAAGGCATTCGGCCAAGCAGGCGGAAGTCGCGCTTGCCTGGGTGATCGCTCGGCCGGGCGTCACCGCGCCGATAGCCAGCGCCACCAAGCCCGAGCAGATGGACAGCCTGATCAAGGCGGCGTCGCTGAAGCTGAGCGCCGCCGACATGGCCGAACTCGACAGGGCGAGCGACTGAAGTTTCGGCGGCCGCTCCTCGCACGAACGTCCAAGACGACCCTCTTGTCTTGCCATAGCCTCCTTCGCACGGGGCAAGACAGAGGGTGAGATGACTGAGCCGCTTCTTTTGCAGCCGGATCTTTGGCGCCAGTTGTGCGCGCTCGTGCTTGCCTCCGCCGTCGTCATGGGCAGCCCGGGGCCGGCAACGATAAGCGTCACCGCCGTTGGTGCCGCCTTCGGTTTGCGCCATTCCCTGGGCTATGCCTGGGGAATCATCCTGGGCACGATCGCCGTGCTTTTGGTTGTCGCGACCGGGGTCATGGCAGTGCTCACCTCGATGCCGAAGCTGGCGCCGTTGCTGGCTTTGGCCTCCGCGGCCTACATCCTCTATCTCGCCTTCAAGATCGCTACGGCGCCGCCGCTGGCCGCCCGCGCCGCCGAGACTTCGCGTCCCACATGGCTGGCTGGATTTCTTCTCGCGGTCGCCAATCCAAAGGCCTATGTGGCGATCGCCGCCGTGTTCGCCGGTGCTTCGTCCAAACAGGGCGCCACTGAGCCTGGTCTATGGCTGAAGCTGGCGGTTCTCGCCCTGATGATCGTTGCCATCCACGCTCTGTGGCTTGTCGCGGGGGCTGGGTTCGCGCGCTTCCTGCGCCGGCCGGCGGCCTCGCGGATCATCAATCTGATCTTTGCCGTGACGCTGGTGTTGACCACCGCGCTGGCGGTGTTCGGCTGAGAACTGCCGGCCGGAGACTTCCGGTTCCGACTTTGGTTCTTTCGGCGTTGTCCAGCTCTTGCAGCCTTTTCACCGCTGTCGGCGGCAAGGCAGGCGGGTTCGGGCCGCGCGCCGCATCCATCAGGAACTGGTCGCAGGCAGCTTCGGTCTCGCCGATCAGCCGGGCCATGAATTCGTCCTTGCTCAGTCCCGGTGGAATCGGCGGCAGGAAACGCGCCTTGATGGTGCCGGGATAGCGCAGGAATTTGCGGCGCGGCCAATAGAGGCCGGCGACATGGGCAACCGGCACCACCGGAACACCAAGCTGCGTGTAGATTTCGACGATGCCGTATTTGTAGGCCGGTTCGTCGCCCGGCGCGCGTCTTGTCCCTTCGGGGTAGATGATGAGCTGGCGAGGGTTGCGCGCCATCTCTTCCTTGGTCGCGGCGACCACGGCCTTCAGTGCCTTCGAACGGCTGCCGCGATGAACCGGGATCATGCGCATCTTCATGATGTACCAGCCGAAGAACGGGATCCAGGTCAGCTCGCGCTTGAGGATGTAGAGCGGGTCCTGAAGGAAGGGGAAGAAGGCGATCGCGTCCCAGAACGACTGATGCTTTGGTGCCAGGATGAAGGAGCCTTCGGGCAGGTTTTCCCGGCCGGTGATCTCGTTCTTCGTTCCGGCGATCTTCTCGTAAAGCCACATCGAGGTGCGCGACCAGAATTTCGGCACGAACCAGGCGCGGTGCCGGGGCGACAGGAAATAGTAGGGGGTCCAGAGGATCATCTGGACGATCAGGTTGACGTAGAAGACGAAATTGAACGTCAGCGATCTGATGTAGAGCATTGGGGGAGCCCGGTGAGGAGGTGAGCGTTGGTTACACCAAGCGCGGGAAAAAAGGAAATGGCCGCAGGGCGCTTTGGGTGGCGACGAAGAACGGCCACCGATGGGTTGGCCTGGTTCCGCTACATCAGCCGCGCCAGCCGCGCCTTCAGGCGCGGAGCGGCAAAATCGAGGAAGGCGCGCAGCTTGACCGGCAGCAGGCCGTGGCCCGCATGCACCAGGCTTACCGGCCATGGCGCCGGCTCGAATTCCTGCAGCAGGACGCGCAGCGCGCCGGACCGCAGCGCGGCTTCGATCTGGTAGGAAAGCACACGCGTCAGCCCGACGCCGGCAATCGCGGCATCGATGGCCGCTTCGGCGGTGTTGACCTGAAGCCGCGAGCGGACCCGAACCGGGATTTCGGCCTTGCCCTTGATGAAGCTCCAACTGGCGGCGGAGGCGAGCCCCTCGAAGGTGATGCAATCGTGTGTTTCCAGATCCTCCGGGGTCGTTGGCGTGCCGTGTTCGGCCAGATAGGCCGGGCTGGCGCAGACGACGCGGCGGATCGCGCCGACGCCGATGGCGACCAGGCTCGAATCGGGCAATCGGCCGATGCGGATGGCGAGATCGAAATGGTCCTCGACCAGCTGGGTTATGCGATCGGCCAATGTCAGGCGGATGTCCACGTCGGGATAGGCGGCGAGAAAGCCGGTGACGACCGGCAGCACGTGCAGGCGGCCAAAGACGACCGGCGCGGTGATGGCCAGTTCGCCGGTCGGAACACTGTATTCGCCGGCGGCCGTGCGTTCGGCCTCGCCGACGTCGTCCAGGATGCGGCGGCAGGCGGCAAGATAGGCCTGGCCGGCATCGGTCGGTGTCAGCCGTCGCGTCGAACGATTCAGGAGGCGTGTGTTCAGATGGCGCTCGAGATCGGAAATCTTGCGGCTGACCGTCGCCAGCGGAATGCCGAAACGGCGGCTGGCCGCGGAAAGGCTGCCGGCGTCCACCGCGGCGACAAAGAGCGACATGGCCTCGAGACGATCCATAGCTTCTTCCGAAAAATGGAAGGACAAGTTACGAATATGCCACCTGCCTTTGAATGATGGAAGGCTTATATTCCAGTCTGTCGGCCCTGCCTGCAGCATGGCCTCGCACAGGAGTTGCCATGTCCGAAGCCCGCCCGCCGCTGCCGCCGTTTACCGCCGAGACCGCAGCGCAGAAGGCGCGCATGGCCGAGGATGCCTGGAATTCACGCGATCCAGCGCGGGTCGCGCTCGCCTATACAAAGGACAGCCGCTGGCGCAACCGCGCCGAATTCCTGCAAGGCCGCGACGCCATCCAGGCCTTCCTGACGCGCAAATGGAGCCGCGAGCTCGACTACCGGCTGATCAAGGAGGTCTGGGCCTTCCACGGCAACCGCATCGCCGTGCGTTTCGCCTATGAATGGCACGACGACAGCGGTTCATGGTTCCGCAGCTACGGCAACGAGAACTGGGAATTCGACGAACACGGGCTGATGCGTCTGCGCATCGCCAGCATCAACGACCTGCCGATCAGCGAGGCAGATCGCAAGTATCACTGGCCGCTCGGCCGGCGGCCGGACGACCACCCGACACTGTCGGAGCTCGGACTTTAGCATCTTGCCGCAAGGAAGCTTTCGATGAACGCGCATGCTTTCACCAGCGACGTCGCCTTCACGCCGACCGTCAAGGCGATCCAGGCCCGCAAGGGCTCACGTCAGTCCTACGCCCGCGTCGAGGAGCGTGGCGGCTGGCAGGCCGGCATCACCCCGGACCTTGCCGCCTTCATCGAAATGCAGACCAGCGTCTTCCTGTCGACCGCCAACCGCGAGGGGCAGCCCTATGTCCAGCATCGCGGCGGGCCGGCCGGCTTCGTCAAGGTGCTGGATGAACATACGATCGGCTTCGCGGATTTTTCCGGCAACCGGCAGTTCATCACGCAGGGCAATCTGGCCGACAATCCAAGGGCGTTCCTGTTCCTGATCGACTATATGCACCGCCAGCGCATCAAGCTCTGGGGCACCGCGCGCGTCGTCGAGAACGATGCCGAACTGATGGCGAAGCTGATGCCGCAAGGCTACAGAGCGCGCGCCGAGCAGGTCGTCCTGTTCACGGTCTCGGCCTGGGATGCCAATTGCCCGCAGCATATTCCACAACGGTTCGAGGCAGCCGACGTCGCGGCGGCACTCGGCGAGCGGGACAAGCGTATCGAACGCCTTGAGCAGGAGATCGCACGGCTCAGGGGAAATTCGGGCGCGGCCGCAGGGGAATAATCAGCCGCCGGCCGCGGTTTCGGCCAGCGCGATGCCGTTGGGCGTCGGCTTGACAGGCACGATGCCGCGCGCCAGCGCAAGCAGATATTTGTTGTATTCGGTGAACAGCACGCGCAATGCCCGCGGCTTGGTCAGCCAGCCGCCATTGTCGAGGTTGGAATTGACCACCGGATAGGGCTCGAGCTTGGCGCCATGCAGCAGCCTGCCCATTTCCAGCAGGCTGCGCGGCATATGATAATTGTTGGTGACGAGGATCACCGTGCCATAGGCGTGGCTCTCGACCCATTTGGCGCTTTCCTCGGCATTGCCGATCGTGTCGAGCGCGGCGCGGTCGATGTCGACGCAACAGGAGAACAGATTCTTGTCGCCGCCGGTTGCCGCCTGCAGCTGGCGACGGCTGGCCGAAGGATGCACGCCGCTGATCAGCAGCCGTTCGCCCTTGCCGGACGCCAGCAGATCCATCGCGGCATCGAGGCGGGACTGGCCGCCGGTCAAGACGATGATCGCGTCTGCCCTGGCCGGATTGGCGGGCGTCGTCAGGTGACTGACCTTGTTGGCGAACCAACCGAAACCGCCGGCAAACAAAGTTGCAAGGATGAGGACGGAGAGGGCGGACAGGCGCAGCGTGGCTCTTAGACGGCTCACAGCGCGGCGGTCATGCGAACGTGCAACCACCACTGGCATCTGCCCAGCCGTACCGGTCGAATCCCGCGCGTCCATCGCCATATGGTTAATCCTGAAATGCGGCCTTGGGTAGGTAAAAGACGCACTTTGCGTTACGCGAATTCTCTATTCGTGATCACCCTGTTTTATCCATGTCGTTGTCCCAAAACCGGTTCCCACTTTTGGGCGACATGAATTAGCCTGCATCCGGTTGGCGGACATCGATGTCGCTGAGATAGGCAACGACGGTGGCGTGCGAGGTTGCCGCCGTCAGTCCGCCGATCACCAGCACCATCAAGACGACACCGAGATAGCCTGCCGAACCGATGGCGAAATTGCCGAACAGGGCGGTCGCCTGGTCGGCCTGCGGCGTCGCCATATTGCGCGACGACCACCAGGAAAAGACGATGAACACGAGCACTGCGGCGGCACCGCCGGCCGCCGCTCCCTTCATGCCGGTGACCAGGAAATGCCGGCGGAATTCGCGCGCGATAAAGCGTGCCTCGGCGCCGACGAAATGCAGGACTTCGATGATGTGACCGTTGCCGGCCATGGCGCCGCGCGTCGCGAACACCACCGTCAGCACCGTCGCCGACAGCATCAGCGCCAGCACGGCGATGCCGATGGTCACCGTGGTGCGGGCCATCGCCACCAGCCGGTCGACCCAGGTGCGGTGATCGTCGAGCGATGCGCTCGGCAGTTTCGGGGTGATCGCGGCGCGTATGGCGGCGAAATCGGGCGGGCTGTTCTCGTCGATGGTGACGATGATCAGTCGCGGCACCGGCAATTCGTCGATGTTGAGGCCCGAGCCCAGCCAGGGCTCAAGGAGCCGCGCGGTCGCCTCGCGGTCGATGATCCGGGTCGCCTTGACGCCGGGGAATTCGCCGGCGATCTGCGAGGCCTGGGTAAGGGCTGCTTCCATGTCGAGGCCGTCGACCGGCTTGATCTGGATCGTTGCCTCACGTGAAATCTGGTTCTCCCAGACGGACGCTGTGTCGCGCACCAGCGTCACCGCGCCGAAAGTCAGGCAGGACAGGAAGGTCATGATGGCGATGACCAGCACCAGCGCCCGGCCGGCGATGTTCTGCGCCGGCACGATCGGCGCCATCCTGCGCTGGGCGCGCGGCTTTGCTTCGGTCGCCTCGGCGTCCTGCTCCCTTTCCACAAAATGTTCGGCGGACAGTTCAGTCATAGATGTCCAGCCTTCCCCCGGCCAGGATCATGCGGCGCGCGTCGACCTGCTCCATCAAGCCGAGATCGTGGGTGGCGATCACCACGGCGGTGCCGAGACGGTTGAGTTCGATGAACAGCCGCAGCAGGCGTCGCGCCAGCGGCGGATCGACATTGCCGGTCGGTTCGTCGGCGAGCAGGATTTCCGGCTGCTCGATCAGCGCCCGCGCGATCGCGGCGCGCTGCTTCTCGCCACCGGACAGAACCGGCGGCAGCACATGCATGCGTTCGCCCAGCCCGACCCACTTCAACAG
>NZ_RZPI01000749.1:0-2547 GCF_003998715.1 Mesorhizobium sp. M7A.F.Ca.CA.002.15.2.1 | reverse complement strand
TTCCTACACCGCCTCGAAGGCTGCGGTTCATCATCTGACGCGCACACTGGCGCTCGAGTTCGCCGCCCGCCGCATCACCGTCAACGCCTTTGCCCCCGGCCCCTTCCAGAGCCGGATGACGGCATTTGCCACCGCCACAGAGGAACAGGCCAGGCACGTCGGCAGCCATGTTCCGATCGGCCGTATCGGCGCACCGGATGACATCGCCGGCGCAACGCTCTATTTGTGCAGCCGTGCAGGCAGCTATGTCACTGGCGCCATCTTGCCGATCGACGGCGGACAGTCGGTGCAGCATGGGCTGACCTTGTTCAAGGAATGACATTTTCCGGCCACAGAAGCCGGGGGTGAACTGGAGGACATGAGCGTGGAACCGATCAGTCTCGATGTGCTTCTGGCCAGTGTCGGCAAGGAGGTCGGCGTGTCGCCGTGGCGGGTGGTCACGCAACGCATGATCGACCAGTTCGCCGACGCCACGGACGACCATCAGTTCATCCACTGCGATCCGGAGCGGGCGATGCGTGAAACGCCGTTCGGCGGCACCATCGCGCACGGCTTCCTGTCGCTGTCGCTGTTGTCGGCGATGACCTTCGAGACCATGCCGCCGCTGGAAAACGGCAAGATGGGCGTCAACCACGGCTTCGATTCGCTGCGCTTCCTGGCGCCGGTGAAAACCGGCGCGCGCATCCGCACGCGTTTCGTGCTGGCCGACGTCAAGGTCAGGCCGTCGGGCTGGGTGCAGACCGCGCATGACGTGACGATCGAGATCGAGGGTTCGAAGAAGCCGGCACTGACCGCGCGCTGGCTGACGCTGACCTTGATCGAACGCCAGCCCGAGACGGCATGAGTGATCCCGTTCTCGACCAGGCAGCGCTTGCGCCTTACCTCGAGGCGAACATACCGGGCTTTTCCGGGCTTGCGGCAGTCGAGAAGTTCAAATCCGGCCAATCGAACCCGACCTACCTTTTGACGGCGGCAAGCGGCCGTTACGTGCTGCGCGCCAAGCCGCCGGGGCAATTGCTGAAATCGGCGCACCAGGTCGACCGCGAATTCAGGGTGATGAGCGCGCTTGCCGGCACCGCCGTGCCTGTGCCGGCCATGCTGCATCTGTCGGCGGAAGGCTCGCCCATCGGCCGCATGTTCTACGTGATGGATTTCCTCGACGGCCGCATTTTCTGGGATCCGGCTCTGCCGGAGGCTGGCGACAATGATGAACGCGCCGCCATCTACGATGCCATGAACGACACCCTCGCCGCCCTGCACGAGGTCGATGTCGAGACTGTGGGGCTCGGCGATTTCGGCCGGCCGGGCAATTATTTCGAGCGCCAACTGGCGCGCTGGACGAGCCAGTACCGTGCCTCGGAAACCGGCACCGTCGCCGACATGGACCGGCTGATTGCCTGGTTGGAAACGCATATGCCCGTAGATGACGGCCGGATCTCACTGGTCCATGGCGACTACCGGCTGGACAATCTGATCTTCGCGCCGGACCGGCCAACGGTTCTGGCAGTGCTCGACTGGGAACTTTCGACATCAGGCCACCCCTTCGCCGATATCGCCTATCAATGCATGCAATGGCGGCTGCCGCACGCTTCCGGCTTTCGCGGCCTGGGCGGTATCGATCGTTCCGCACTCGGCCTGCCTTCCGAAGAGGACTACGTCGCCGCCTACTGCCGGCGGCGCGGGCTCACCGGTATCGGCAACTGGACGTTCTTCCTCGCCTTTTCCTTCTTCCGGCTGGCTGCCATCTGCCAGGGCGTCTTCAAGCGGGCGCTGGACGGCAACGCCTCCAATCCCGAGAAGGCGAAAACCTATGGCGAGGCGGTGAAACTGCTTTCGTGTCTTGCCGCAGAACTGATCGACAGGGAGGCGTGATGGGCCATTTCGAGAGAGGAACGGTGCTGATCACGGGGCTGCCAAAATTCGAAAAGCGTCGGCACGATCCGAAGCATACCGTTTGGGAACTTCCCGTGCCCTTGTCCGTTTCCGTACAGCGTATATAATTTAGCCAGCCACCAACCCAACCGAAGGCACCAGATCTTGCCGCAGAGCGTCCAGACACGCCGCGAGAAACAAAAAGCAGAACTGCGCTCCGAATTGCTCGAGGCCGCGCATAAGCTTGTCCAGGAAGAGGGCTATGAGGGCCTGACCATCCGCAAGCTGGCCAAGCGGGTCGGCTACGCCCCGATGTCCGTTTATTCCTACTTCGCCGACAAGCAGGACATCCTGTTCGCTCTGGCCGAGGACGCATTCGAGACGCTTGCTCGCCGCATCGAGGAGCATCCGTCCGATGATCCGATCGCAGCCTTGCAGGCGGTGATGACGGAATATGCCGCCTTCGGGCTCGGCAATCCCAACGAATACCGCACCGTATTCATGACCGAAAAGACCAAGCTGCCGGAAGGCAGGAGCTACGACGACATGGAAGAGAGCAACCCGGCGATGAAGGCGCTGATCAGCCGGGTCGAGGCCTGCGTTGCCGCCGGAAAATTGCAGGGCGATCCGCGCGCCATCGCCACCATGCTGTGGGCGGTTGGCCACGGCACGATC
>NZ_RZPI01000748.1:0-2555 GCF_003998715.1 Mesorhizobium sp. M7A.F.Ca.CA.002.15.2.1 | reverse complement strand
GGCTTGTGCTTGCTTGAAAGCGCCGGCGTCCCACCTATAGGCGGTGCCCAAGGGCGGGCAGGGTTAGAAGAAAGCAGTGAATGTTAGCGCGACCGATTGAACCGACCGACGCCGAGGCGGTGTTGGCTCCCCCGGCGGACGGCCGGACGCGCGGCGATGCTTTCGACCGTGCACAGCGTCATTCGCGCCGCGTGCGCGTTCTCAAATTTGCCGTGCCGGTGGCCGCAGCACTGATAGCGGTCGCTTTCCCGGTCTATTCCTATCTCGCCGCACCCGTCTCGGTGAAGATTCAGGCGGAAGGCACTGCCTTTTCCAACGGCAAGCTGGTGATGGCCAATCCCAAGCTCAACGGTTTCACCAAGCAGAAGCAGCCTTATTCGATGACGGCGCTGCGTGCCATTCAGGATGTCAGCACGCAAGGTATCATCGAGCTGGAAGGCATCGACGCCAAGGTGCCGATCGCGTCCGACAATGTGGCGGCGGTCAAGGCCTCGCACGGCACCTACGATCGCGACGGCAATACGATGAACCTGACCAGCGACGTGACGATCACCACGACCGACGGCATGCAGGCCAAGTTCAAATCGGTCTTCCTCGACATGGGCAAAGGCACTATGAAGACAGGAGATCCCGTCGATGTCAGCCGTGGCGGGTCGCGGATCACGGCGGATACGATGTCGGTCCAGGACAATGGCAAGATTCTGGTTTTCGAGAACAAAGTGCGCGTCAACATCGATTCCGCCGCCCTGAAGGCGGCACAGGGAAACAGCGGAGAAACCAATGCGGCTCAGTAGTTCGACGCGGCTCGCGGCTGCAACTTCAGCGTTGCTGCTGCTCGGACTCGTGCCGTCATGGGCGCAGACGACCAGTCAATCAGGCCTCAAACTGTCCGGCGACAAGCCGATCCAGATCGAGAGCGACAAGCTGGAAGTCCGCCAGGCCGACAGTGTCGCCATCTTCACGGGCAATGTCAGCGTCGTCCAGGGGCCGACATTGATGAAGGCCGGCAAGATGACGGTCTACTACGTCAAGGACCCCAACGCCGCTGCCAAGGGCACGGAGGCCGCGGGTGCGGCGATGACGGGCTCGGCCAACATCGACCACCTGGAGATCTCCGACAAGGTCTATATCAAGTCGGATGCGCAGATCGCGACCGGCGATCAAGGCAGCTTCGATATGAAGAGCCAGGTGCTGGTGCTTTCGGGCAAAAAGGTCGTTCTGTCGCAAAACGACAACGTTCTGGTGGGCTGCAAACTTACCGTGCAGATGAAAAGCGGGCTGGCTCAGGTGGATCCATGCGCTGGGCAACGTGTCCAGATGTCGATCACGCCGCCGCCGAAATCGGGAGCGACGAACCCCTGATGGCCAGCCTGTCGTCGCTGACGGCGCGTCTTCCGGGACGGGCCGCCGGCAAGCTTTCGGCGCCGGCCACGGTGACCGTCGATGCGGGAAAGTTCAAGGGAACCCTGATCGCCAAGGGGCTGACCAAGAGCTACAAGGGCCGCAAGGTCGTCAGCGGCGTCACCATCGGCGTGCGCGCCGGAGAGGCAGTTGGACTGCTCGGCCCCAACGGCGCCGGCAAAACGACCTGTTTCTATATGGTTACCGGCCTGGTGCCGGTGGATGAAGGCACGATCGAGATCGACGGCTTCGATGTCACGTCGATGCCGATGTACCGTCGTGCACGCCTCGGCATCGGCTATCTGCCGCAGGAAGCATCGATCTTCCGCGGCCTCAATGTCGAGCAGAATATCCGCGCCGTGCTGGAAGTGGTCGAAAAGGACCGCAAGGTGCGCGAGCGCAATCTCGACGAACTGCTCGAGGAATTCCACATCAGCCATCTGCGCAAGGCGCCATCCATGTCGCTTTCGGGCGGCGAGCGGCGACGCTTGGAAATCGCGCGAGCGCTGGCGACGCGTCCGGCCTACATGCTGCTCGACGAGCCTTTCGCCGGCATCGATCCGATCGCCGTCGCGGATATTCAACAACTGGTGCGCCACCTCACGGCGCGCGGCATCGGCGTCCTCATCACCGATCACAATGTGCGCGAAACGCTCGGCCTCATCGACCGCGCCTACATCATCCATGCCGGCCAGGTGCTGACCCATGGAAGGGCCGACGAAGTGGTGGCAAACCCGGATGTGCGGCGACTTTACCTCGGCGAGGGTTTCACCCTCTGAGCGTGAAATTTGTTTCCTGACACGATTTTTGCGGTTCGCGCGGCGCTTTTTCCTCGATTTTGCTCCGAGATAACGCTCCGGTAAGCGAGTTTTGCTACCAATTGCCTTGACAAGCAAAAGCCGGGCCAGTTTCTATGGCCGGCTGCAAAATTCCTTTCCGGAAGTCCGGATGCGTAGACGAGGCGTTTGAAACCGAACCATGGCGTTGGCGGCCAAACTACAGCTACGACAATCGCAGTCGCTGGTGATGACGCCGCAACTGATGCAGTCGATTCGGCTGCTGCAGTTCACCCATGTCGAACTCGAGCATTTCATCGACGAGGAAATCGAGCGCAATCCGCTGCTGGAGCGCGCCGAGCCGCAGGACGATGCCGC
>NZ_RZPI01000747.1:0-2557 GCF_003998715.1 Mesorhizobium sp. M7A.F.Ca.CA.002.15.2.1 | reverse complement strand
GGCAATGATCCTGCCCCAGGCGCGGGAAAGCCGGATCAGAGAGTGGGTGCGAAAGCGTTCGCAAGCTTGCTGTTGTTGTCGCTGAACAGCCAGATGATCCCGTCGCGGACCTCACCGATACCGCCGACGATGGCCAGCGACAGCACGGCGATGATCACGCCATATTCGACGGCCGTGGCGCCGGTCTCGTCGTTCAGAAAACCCAGCAGCACTGCTTTCATGGCCTCAACCCCTCTGTCCGGGACCTTACAGCCGACCTGTTAAGAAAGGTTAACGGCAAAGGCTTAACAGGCGGTGAAACCGCCGCCTTTGCGAAATCTCTTAACCATGTCAGCAGTCGCCGCTGCTCCGGCCATTGGACCTGATGATGCAGACCGAGCTCGGCTGCGGCTGCAGCACGCTGCGGCGCAGCGTGTAGGTTTCGCGATGGCCGATCGAGCCTGTGGCCGCCATGTCGAGCCCGCCGAAACCGTCACGGGCCGACAGCGAGCGTGTCTGGCTGTCGAGGAAAGGGGTTGCGATCAGCGCCAGCGCCACCGCGGCCGAACCGAACAGAAGCGTTATGCGCAATATGCCCATGCCCGCATCGGCGGCGCGAAACCCCCGCTCGGGCCGGATCGAGTCCCAATCCCTGTCTAGGCTCATGCTATCGCTCCCCGGCAAATCGACCGCTCGGCCGCGAACGGCCATGCTTCAACTTTTCACGACGAGATAAATCTTCCATTAATGCTGGCTGATACAACGCCTCGGCCAGGAACCGGCCGGACGGGAGCCTCAGAGAAGATCGATGAGGAACGGGATCAGCGGCTCATCGGCCGGCGGCATCGGATAATCGCGCATCTGCTTCGGCCTTACCCATTTCAGCGCCTGCCCTTCCCTGGGCTGCGCGATACCGCGAAAGCGGCGGCAGATGAACAGCGGCATCAGCAGGTGGAAATCGTCGTAGGAATGGCTGGCGAAAGTGAGCGGCGCCAGGCACGGGATGTCGGTTTCGATGCCGATTTCCTCATGCAGTTCGCGAATGATGCATTGTTCGGGCGTCTCGCCCGGCTCGACCTTGCCGCCGGGAAACTCCCACAGCCCGGCAAGTTGCTTGCCCTGAGGCCGCTGCGCCAGAAGCACCCGGCCGTCGGCATCGACCAGCGCGCAGGCGGCGACCAGCAGCAGGCGCTTGCCGGCGGTCACGACATCATTCATGACCCGGCGGCCGCCGGTAGTGGTAGCGATAGACTTCCTCGAAGCCGAGCGAATGGTAGAGCGCCAGTGCCGGCACATTGTTGGCCTCGACCTGCAGCCAGGCTTCCCGTGCGCCCCGCAGCCGTGCCCATTTCAGTGCCGACAGGATCAGGTTGCGGCCGTGGCCCCTGTTGCGTGCCGACTTGTCGGTGGCGACCTCGAACAGGCCGGCGAGATCGCCGTCATGCACGCAGATCAGCGTCGCCAGCGCTTCTGATCCATCTTCGAGCGCGAACAGCCCGGCTTCGGGCTGGATGGCGCCGATGATCTCCGACAGGCCGGGGCGCAGCGAAACATCCGAACCGCTGACCTTGAGCGACGCGCCGATGAAGCGGCTGATGTCTTTCAGCGGGATCTGGTCCATGGCAGCGTCGAGTTGCGCATCGGCCAGCGGCAGCCGCATGACCAGCGACTCGTCGAACCGGCTCCATCCCTCACGGTCGAGATGACTGGCAAGATCGGGACCCGACAACGGCGACATGCGGAATGTCAGCGGCCTGCCATAGGCATCGAAACGGCGGCTGGCCCGGCCGATACGGTCGGCAATGTGCTGGATGTCGCCGGGATCGAGCGGATTGACCGAGTTCAGCCGCTTGGCCGGATGGCCGGCGGTCAGCCGCACCACCCAGGTGCCGTCATAGTGGACGGCGGCCGCCGGCCAGGCGCGAAAGCCGGCCGCCTCGTAACGGCGCACGATCGCGAGCATGCTTGCCGGATGCCTGGAGCTCAAAACCGTCAGCTCCGGTAATCGCCATTGATGGCGACATATTCCTTGGTGAGGTCGCAGGTCCACACCGTCGCCTTGCCGCGGCCAATGCCGATATCGGCGCGGATGCGGATATCGTCGCGCTTCATGTAGGCCGACGTCGCCGCCTCGGAATAGCCGGGGTCGCGCTCGCCTTCATGCGCCAGCCTGTTGTCGCCGAACCAGATCGACAGCCGGTCGCGATCGGCGGGTTCGCCGGCCTTGCCGACGGCCATGACGACGCGGCCCCAATTGGCGTCCTCGCCGGCGACTGCCGTCTTGACCAGCGGCGAATTGGCGATCGACAGCGCGATGCGCTTGGCCGAGCGCGCCGATTTGGCGCCGGTGACGGTGACTTCGACCTGCTTGCGGGCGCCTTCGCCGTCGCGCACCACCTGCAGCGCCAGCGATTTCAGCACCTTGCCGAGCGCCCGGCGGAACGTGCCGAGACGGGCATCCTTGGGATCGGTTATCTCCGGCGCGCCGCGCCTGGCGGCCTTGCCGGTGGCGAAGATCAGCAGCGTGTCGCTGGTCGAGGTGTCGCTGTCGACGGTGACCGCGTTGAAAGTCTTGGCC
>NZ_RZPI01000746.1:0-2560 GCF_003998715.1 Mesorhizobium sp. M7A.F.Ca.CA.002.15.2.1 | reverse complement strand
GACCATGGCCGCGACGAAAGTTGTGCCGGTGCGCAGCAGCATGATCGTCCATGCGCCACCGTCGGCGAGGCGGATCAACGGTATGTCGACAGTCAGCGTGAGCCCGCCGATGGCGGTTATCAAAAGACCTTTCTGGTGATCGTGATGAGAGGACATGCAGGAACTTTCGCAATGAAATGCAGGCTGGCGGCCGGCCGGTGCAATGGCGCACTCTCTCCAGCCAACCGGCTGAAAGACCAGCATCCCCTGCCTTGAAACAGTTTAAAGGCGGACCTTGGAAAAGCTCAGCGTGAAACCGCTTCGTTGGTGTAGCGCTCCCAGCCCTTGGGGCCGAGATGCTCCTGCGGCATGAAGCGCATCTTATAATTCATCTTGCGCGAGCCGTTGACCCAGTAGCCGAGATAGACATGGGGCAGGCCCATCGCCCTGGCGCGGGCGATGTGGTCGAGGATCATGAACGTGCCGAGCGACCGCTCCTCGAAATCGGGATTGAAGTAGGAGTAGACCATCGACAGGCCGTCGGCCATCTTGTCGGTGAGCGCCACCGCGATCAGCTCGCCCTGTCCCTTGCCGGTGATGAAGGTGTCAGGTCCGCGCCGCCGATATTCGATCACCTTGGTGTCGACATGGGTGTCCTCGACCATCATCGCATAGTCGAGCACCGTCATGTCGGACATGCCGCCACGGCGGTGGCGGGCGTCGAGATAGCTGCGGAACAGGGAATATTGTTCGGTCGAGGGCTCGGCATTGTGCATGTAGCCGACGAGATCGGAATTGTGCTGCAGCACGCGCTTCATGTTGCGGCTGGCGACGAATTCCTGGGCGAGGATGCGTACCGAAACGCAGGCGCGGCAGGTCTCGCAGGCCGGCCTGTAGGCGATGTTCTGCGAGCGCCGGAAGCCGCCTTGCGTCAACAGGTCGTTCATCTCCGCCGCCTTGTCGCCAACCAGGTGCGTGAACACCTTGCGCTCGAACTGGCCGTCGAGATAGGGGCACGGCGACGGCGCGGTCAGGAAGAACTGCGGCGACTGGGTCGGATGCTGCGTCATCGAGCCTTGGAAACACTCCTTCGAATCGCTCTACCTTTGGCGCGGATGGCGAAAAATTCAACAGGATTATGTGGGCGCGGTCGACTCGACGCCTTCACATTTGTGCTCAATCGGTAGCGACTGCTCTTCAGAGGGCCGTTTCAGCGGTCGGTGCGGCTGACGACCGTGCCAAGTAAAAGATCGTGCAAGGTGCGTTTGCGGTCGGAAAACAGCGTTACCAGCAGGACAAGCGGCGACAGGATGACATTGCCGGCCCAGAACAGCACCGAATGGACAACCGCAGTGAGGCCGTCGATCGGCCTGCCGTCGAGCCGGTCGAGCCGGATGCCCATCATCTTCATGCCCGTGGTGGCCTGATCGGTGCTGCCCAGCGTGTTCCAGATGTAGAGGATGGCCACAGTCGGCAACAGGATGCCGAACAGCATCCAGCCAAGCCCGAGGGTCAAGAGCCCGAGGAAGAACACCAGAATGGCAAACGGGATGGTGAGCAGCGCGACGATGACATAGTCGATCATGAAGGCGAAGATGCGCTTCGTGCGCACGCCGTCATAGGCCCTGACATCGTCGAGCCTGCTGGTGATGATTTCGCCGTCGAGAACGCGCGCGTTCATGTCATTTCCTCGTAACAGGGCCACGGCATAGGGTGCGGACCGCTCAGCCATGAAATGGTGAAGGCCTGTGGCGGAATCAAGATCGCGCTTCCAGCGGTGCTCCAGCTTCGATGGCGTCGGGCCCGATGTGAACTGGTTGAATTTGCGGCGCGGATAGCATTAGCTTGTTGCGGCGCAGCAGAGCGCACAGGGGACGGGGCAATATGGACTACGACATGCTGGTCATCGGCAGCGGCCCTTCCGGCCGCCGTGCCGCGGTGCAGTCGGCCAAGCTCGGCAAGTCCGTGCTGGTGGTCGACCGCGGCCGGCGTCTGGGCGGTGTCTCGGTGCATACCGGGACCATCCCATCGAAAACGCTGCGCGAAACGGTGCTCAATCTTTCGGGCTGGCGCGAGCGCGGCTTCTACGGGCGCGGCTACCGGGTCAAGCAGGATATCTCGGTCGGCGATCTGGTCGAGCGCCTGCACAAGACGCTCGACCATGAGGTCGAGGTGCTGCAGCACCAGTTCATGCGCAACACGGTCAAGAGCGCTCGCGCCGCGGTGAAATTCCTTGGCCCCAACAAGGTCAGCCTGACATCAGACACTGGCGATTACAGCGAGGTCGGTTTTACCAATGCGCTGATAGCGGTCGGCACCAGGCCGCACCGCCCGCGCGACGTGCCTTTCGACAAGACCCGCGTCTTCGACAGCGACGAGATGCTGGAGCTTGATCGCTTGCCGCGCACGCTGACCGTGATCGGCGCCGGCGTCATCGGCGTCGAATATGCGACGATCTTTTCCGCGCTCGACGTGCCGGTAACCTTGGTCGAGCCGCGCAACTCCATCCTCGATTTCGTCGACCGCGAGATCGTCGACGATTTCATCCACCAGATGCGCGATCGCGGCATGACCATCCGGC
>NZ_RZPI01000745.1:0-2570 GCF_003998715.1 Mesorhizobium sp. M7A.F.Ca.CA.002.15.2.1 | reverse complement strand
GGAGTAGGGGAGTAGGGGAGTAGGGGAGTATCGGGCCACTATCCACATTCACATTTCCATCCCCATTCGCTATTCACTGCCCACTGTCCCGTACTCCCCTATTCCCCTACTCCCCTAGGACGGCCATGATGCAACTCAGTCTCGACCAGGCAAAAGGACTGTGCCGGATGGCGGCACTTGGCGCCGGCGCCAATGAGGAAGCGGCGCAATCGCTCACTGCTTCGATCATATCAGCCGAGGCCGAAGGGCTTTCCTCGGTCGGTCTGTCGCATTTCATCGACTATCTCGAGGCGCTGGAAGCCGGACGCATCGACGGCAATGCCGACCCGGTGATCACACGGCCGGCGCTGGCAGTCTATCTCTCCGATGCACGCGGCGGGCTGGCGCATACCGGCTTCGACCGCAACATCGACGACCTCGCCAAGGCGGCAAAGCTGTTCGGTGTCGCCATCTTCTCGCAGAAGAACGCCTATACATGCGGCGCGCTCGGCTATTTCACCGGAAGGCTGGCAGCACAAGGACTGGTGTCGTTCGCAGCCACCAACGGCCCGGCCGTGCTTGCCGGCTCGGGCTCGGTCAAGCCGGTCTACTGCACCAACCCGATGTCGTTTGCCGCGCCTGCCGCCGACGGGGCGCCGCTGGTCATCGACCAGTCGTCGAGCGCCACCGCTTTCGTCAACATCCGCAAAGCGGCCGAGGACGGCAAGACAATCCCGGAAGGCTGGGCACTGGACGCCAGCGGCAATCCGACCACCGATCCCGCCGCCGCCATGAAGGGTGCAATGCTCGCCTTCGGCGGTCAGCGCGGCGCCAACATCGCGCTGATGGTCGAGGTGCTGGCGGCGGGCCTGTCGGGCGCCAACTGGTCGCTCGACGCGCCATGGTTCAGCGGCGGGCCGGACAGCCCCGGCACGGGACTGTTCGTGCTTGCTATCGAACCCAAGCTGCTCGATCCAGATTTCGAGCAACGAATGAAGGACCAGCTTGACCGGCTGCGGCGGCGCTTCGGCGTGCATGTGCCCGGTCGTGCCCGCGCAGAGGCCGCCGAGAAGGCGCAAGCGCGCGGCATTACCGCATCGAAGGCCGTGGTGCAGCGCATTTCCGAATTCGCTGCACGCTATTCTTCCTGAATATTATTAAATATCAATTAGTTATCTGGAATTCGTCCGCCGCAGGCGCGGCGCAGTGCGATTTTCTTTGCGCGCCGCTGAACCTTTCCGCGCCTTGCTGCGACCCAGCTTTGTCCAGGGCAAGGCGAGCTTGCCCGATCCACACCGAGGGAAGCAGCAAACCGAAATCGAAAGCCTGCATCACGCGAAGGCCGGTCCTTCGCGCTTCGGAAAACTCAACCCAAATCAAAGGAAATTGCCATGACCAACACCAAGATCACCATGCTGACCGCCGTCCTTCTGCTCGGCTCGTTCATGGGCGCCACACAGGCAGCCACCCTGAAGGCCGCACCGGTCAAGCCGTCCAGCCCGGGTGTCATCGCTGCCCCGAGCGGCGGGGCCACCGAAGACCACTACTGCAAGAACGGCCATGCAAAATTCGCCAATTGCAGCGCTGATTTCGTCGCCGCCTGCAAGAAGGTTGGTGGCACCATGTCGGATGTTCAGGGCTGGGGTGGGCGTACTTGCTTCACGCCCTCCTGATACCGTCTCAGGTCAGGCCGCGCCGTCGGCCCCTGGCTTCGCATGGATGTCACCCGGAAAACCCCGCTTCGGCGGGGTTTTCTGCGTTTTGATCGCACGATGGTAAAACATTCTCGTTTTGGTCAACTTTTGTTTATTTGACTTCGACCAACCTGATCGGCCGTTTGCGCTGATTGAGCAAAACAGAGGAGCTACAATGTCGGCAAGCACGGACAATCCCCGCAACGCCCTTGTCATCCCGGTCCTTGGCAGGTTTTACGCGGCCCTGCACGATGGTGCCGAAACCGTTCTTCGCGTCGTCGCCGGCGGGTTTCTCGCCATCCACGGTTCGCAGAAGATCACCAATCCTTTCGGCGCTGCCGAGATGGTCGAGGGTCTCGGCTTCTATCCGGGCGCGTTGTGGTCGTTGCTTCTGGCCTGCACTGAATTCTTTGGCGGCATCTTCATCGCCATCGGCTTTTTGACGCGGCCGGCCGCCTTTGCCGGCCTGTTCGTGCTGCTGGTCACGGTCTGGTTCCACTGGGTCACCATGGGCCAAGGCTATTCGGGTGCGGAAAAGTCGCTGCTGTGGGCAGCGATCCTGCTCTTCTTCGTCATTCGCGGCGGCAACCGCCATTCGGTCGACAACCGTATCGGCAAAGCGTTCTGACAGGCTGATAGCGACGACGCGTCGCCCTTTGCCTTTGGCACGAAACGGATTATGAAACGGCTTCAGCCAAGCCTGCGAGCGCCGGAGCCAGCCATGACCGAAATCCTGCAGACCCCAAAGCTCGTCGTCGTCTTTGGCGGGTCAGGCTTTGTCGGCCGCCATGTCGTGCGCGCGTTGGCCAAGCGCGGCTATCGCATCCGGGTCGCCTGCCGGCGGCCCGATCTCGCCGGCCATTTGCAGCCGCTCGGCAATGTCGGCCAGATCCAGCC
>NZ_RZPI01000744.1:0-2571 GCF_003998715.1 Mesorhizobium sp. M7A.F.Ca.CA.002.15.2.1 | reverse complement strand
ATTCTGCAAAGCGTTGTCGGTCAGGTCCTTCTTCTCGCCGCGCTGCGGCACGGAGATTGCGTCCTTGCGGCCGGCGCGGGTGGAGAGCGCCTCGGCCAGCAATTCCTGATCCTCGACGCCATGCGACAGAAGAATGTTCCGCGGCGTCGGCTTGTCGTCATAGAACTGCGCCAGGAACGAGCCCAGCACCTCGGCTGCTTCCAACGCCGGATCGGCCTTGGGGAAATAGGCGCGGTTGCCCCAGTTCTGGCCGGTGCGGAAAAAGAACACCTGGATACAGACCTGGCCGCCTTCCTGATGGATGGCGAAGACATCGGCTTCGTCGACGGTCGCCGGATTGATGCCCTGGTGGCTCTGCACATGCGACAGGGCCGCCAACCGGTCGCGATAGATCGCGGCGCGCTCGAAATCGAGAGCTTCCGACGCTTGCTGCATGGCGGCCGAGATTTCCGTCTTCACCTTCTGGCTGCGGCCGGACAAGAAGTCCTTCGCCTCATTGACCAGCTCGGCATAGTCCTGGTGCGAGACCTCGCCGGTGCAGGGACCGGCGCAGCGCTTGATCTGATAAAGCAGGCATGGCCGCGTGCGGTTCTCGTAGAACGAGTTGGTGCAACTGCGCAGCAGAAAGGCGCGCTGCAGCGAGTTGATGGTGCGGCCAACGGCACCGGCCGAAGCAAAGGGACCGAAATAATCGCCTTTGCGCGAGCGCGCGCCGCGATGCTTGTAGATGCCCGGCGAGACATGGTCGCCGGTCAAGAGGATATAGGGAAACGACTTGTCGTCGCGCATCAGGACGTTGAATCGCGGCCGCAAGCGCTTGATAAGATTGGCTTCGAGCAGCAGCGCTTCGATCTCGGTGCGGGTGACGACGAACTCCATCGTCGACGTTTCGCGCACCATGCGGCCGATGCGGGTGGTGTGGAAGCGGCCTTGCGCGTAGTTGGTGACGCGCTTCTTCAGGCTGCGTGCCTTGCCGACATAGAGCACATCGCCGGCAGCGTTCATCATGCGGTAGACGCCGGGCGCGTTGGGCAGCCGCTTGACCAGCGTCTGGATCACCTCGGCGCCGATCATGCCTTCCGCGTCGCCGGCATGCGGCGTCCAGTCGATGGCGGTGAAGGCGACATCGGGACCGACGGTTTCAACGATTTCCTCGACCGCCTCGTCCTCGAGGTCGATATCGGGGGGCAGATCGTCGGTGCCGCCGCGCGGCTTGCTTTTGTGGTCTACAGGACTCATTCCGTCATGCCTGTCACATCGGGCGTCTGCCACGCAAGATGCTGGCCGCCATCAAGCGCGATCATCTGGCCGGTGACCGAGCGCGCTTCCCAGAGATAGCGGATAGTGGCGCCGAATTCCGGCAATTCCGGGCCGCGCTTGAGGATCAAGCCATCGACTTGGGCTGCAAAATCGCTGTCGTCCTGACGCGCGTTCTTCAATGTCGGCCCCGGGCCGATGGCATTGACGCGGACGCGGGGACCGAGCGCTTGCGCCATCATCTGGGTGGCTGTCCACAGCGTCGATTTGGACAGTGCATAGGAGAAGTAGCGCGGCGTCGGCCGCCAGACGCGCTGGTCTATCATGTTGACGATCAGGCCCTCCTGCCCTGCCGGTAGTGCCCGGGCGAAATTCTGCGCCAGGAGCGCGGGCGCTTTCACATGGACGGCAAAGTGCCGGTCCCAGGCCCGCCAGTCGAAATCCAGAACCGAATCGTCCTCGAACAGCGACGCGTTGTTGACCAGCAGCGAGAGCGGCCCGAGCGCTGCTTGCGCCTCGCCGATAAGGTCATCGATGGCGTCCATATCGGTCAGGTCGGCGGCGACCACTGCGGCGCGGCCACCTCCGGCGATGATTTCGGCAGCCAACGCATCGGCCTCGCTGCGCGAGCGGTTGCAATGGATGGCGACGGCAAAACCGTGCGCGGCGAGATCCTCGACGATCGCCCTGCCGATCCGCCTGGCCCCGCCCGTCACCAGCGCCGTGACAGTGGCTTTGCTCATATGGTGTCAATCCTCAATTTCGGCCCGAAAAAGCAGTGCCGGCGAAATATGGCCCGGCATGCGTTAAATGGTGTTCGCACCTTGGGCAGCATTGTGGCGAAACGGCCGTTTGGGCATCTTGGCCCGCCCTGGACTCAGGCGTGCCCGACCGCAATATAGGGTGCTGGAGTCCTTGCACCAAGCGGTGTGCAGCGCAGCACCGGATGGTTCCTGCCATTTCGCTGTTGCGAAGATGCAACGTCAAGGTTCTGCCTCATTTGCGCCGGGGAATGACCCAAGTTCAGGTTCGCTTCAGCCGCATTTTGACACGACATTTGGAACCGACGAACGCCAGATCCGTTTCCCCCCCGGACGGGTCGATGGCGATCGTGAGAAACAAGCCTGTGTCCTGTGGCTTAAGGAGTAAAGAACAATGCAAGCCAATCTCAAATTCGCACGGCCGCTGGCCGTTGCGCTCGGGCTCTTCGCCCTCAGCGGAACTGCCTATGCTGCTGACGTGGTTTCGGAAGAGCCGCCGGCACCTGCGCCGATCGCTGAACTTCCCGTCGCTTCGTGGGCCGGCCCCTACGCC
>NZ_RZPI01000743.1:0-2575 GCF_003998715.1 Mesorhizobium sp. M7A.F.Ca.CA.002.15.2.1 | reverse complement strand
CCGACACCGCTTCATCGAGCACGATCAGCGACGGCTTCGTGGCGATGGCGCGGGCAATGGCGACGCGCTGCCGCTGGCCGCCTGAGATTTCATGGATGGCACGCGGGGCGAGGTCCGCCGTCAGCCCGACGCGCTCCAGCAAGGCGGCGATGCGGCGCGGGCGCTCGCTGCGGGAAGCGATGCCATGGATGCGCAAGGGATCGTCGAGCACACGCGCCACTGTGGCGCGCGGGTTGAAGGCGGCAAGCGGGTCCTGGAACACCATTTGCAGGCGCGCGCGGCGGGCACGCAGTGCTGCGCTGCGCAGGGCCAGGAAATCGTCGCCTTCGAACTCGATGCGTCCGTCGTCCGGCTCGATCAATCGCAGCACCACCCGCGCGATCGTCGATTTGCCGCTGCCGGAGGGTCCGGCCAACGCCAGCGTTTCGCCCGGCTCGATGTGAAAGGAGACATCGTCGACTGCAGCGATGGTGTTGTCGCCGCGACGGTAGCGCTTGGTGAGGTTGGACACCGCCAGCAGGCTCATGCGTGGAGCCCGGCTCGGTTCAGCAGCGGCTTGGTGTCGAGGCCGATATCGGCATCGAGCAATGCGCGCGTATAGGGTTGGGCCGGGGCGCCGACAATCTGCGCCGTCATGCCAAGCTCGACCAACTGCCCATGGCGGAAAACGGCGATGCGCCCGGCAAGCTCGGCCGCCAGCGCGATGTCATGGCTGATGAACAGCAGCGTCATGCCGTCCTCGGTCACCAGGCGTCGGATCAAGGCGACGATCTCGGCCTGCACGATGGTATCGAGCGCGCTGGTCGCTTCGTCGGCGATCAGCAATTTCGGACCGGCCGCAATGGCGGCGGCGATCGCCACACGCTGCTTCTGGCCGCCGGAAAGCTGGTGCGGGAAGGCGCGCAGGGCCGAGTCAGGATCGGGCAGGCGGACGCGTTCGAGCAGGGTTTTGGCCCTGGCATAGGACTGGGACCAGGTGAGGCCGAGATGGGTGCGGGCGACTTCGGCGATTTGTTTGCCGATTGGCATTACGGGGTCGAGGCTGGCGGATGGGTCCTGGAAGACGAAACCGATATCGCGGCCGCCGCGGGGAGGGTGACTTGATCTGGTGAAGAGCTTTTGCGGTCTGTGCTCTACGAGGCCCCCCTCTGTCCTGCCGGACATGTCCGGCAGGACAGAGGGAGGTGCCTTGGCGCCCAACGCCGACGGTAGGAACCAATCGATCTTTCCTTCAGTCTTGGTGCTTGCCGGCAACAGCCCGGCAATCGCCAGCGCCAGCGTGCTCTTGCCCGAGCCACTTTCGCCGATGATGGCCAAGCGCTCGCCAGCCTCTATATCGAGGCTGACATCCTTCAGCGCCGCCACCTCGCTGCCGTCGCGGCGGTAGGTCACCGTCAGGTCGCGGATCGAAGCCAGCGCGGTCACGACAGGCCTCTCCTGACCGCCGTCGTCTCGACAATGCCTTCACCGGCGAGATAGACGCCGAGCACGGTCAGCACCAGCGCTATGCCCGGGACGATCGACAGGAAGGGCGCGGTGCGCAGGACAGCGCGGCCTTCGGCAATCATGCCGCCCCAGGTGACCCGGTTGGGATCGCCCAGGCCGAGGAACGACAAGGCCGCCTCGGTGAGGATCGCCGCGGCGACGATCACCGACGACATCGCCAGCACCGGCGGCAAGGCATTGGGCAGCACCTCGCGAAAGGCGATCGCCAGCGGGTGCATGCCGATGACCCTGGCGCCGGCGACATAATCGCGTTCGCGAATGGAGAGGACTTCCGCGCGGGCGACACGGGCTGGTCCGGTCCAGGTGCCGAGCGCGATGGCGATCACGACGATGCCGAGCGACGGTCCGACGACGCTGACGAAGGCCAGTGCCAGCAGGAAACTCGGCACGGTCTGGAAGGCGTCGGTGATGCGCATCAGCACCTCGTCGACGAGGCCGCCGGCAAAGCCGGCCAATGTGCCGACCACTGCCCCGACGACAAGTGCGGCGGCCGCGGCGGCGATCCCGACAGCCAGCGATGTGCGGGCGCCATGAAAAAGCTCGGCCAGCACGTCGCGGCCAAGCCGATCGGTGCCAAGCGGGAGCGACCAGTCCTGGAACGGCGGCAGCAGCGCCGGCCCGGCAATCGCTTGCGGATCGCCGGGGAACAGCAGCGACGCCGACAGTGCCATGGCGATCAGCGCCGCCAGGAGGATGGCGCCGGCGACCGCCTCGGGCGTGCGCAGAAAGCGGCGGAGGGCACTCATGCGCCGGCCTCGCAGGCGCCGACGCGCGGGTCGAGGAAGGCATAGGCGATGTCGACGGCAAGGTTGATGACAATGACCAGGACGGCGCTGGTGAGAATAATGCCGAGCAGAAGCGGCGTATCGCGGGAGGCGACTGCCTCCTGCGCCAGCCGGCCGAGGCCGGGCACGGAAAAGACGCTCTCGATGACGACACTGCCGCCGAGCATCTGCGCCGACTGCAGGCCGAGCATGGTGACCAGCGGCAGCAGTGCATTGCGGGCGACGTGGGCGAGCACGATGCGGCGGCGTGATAATCCCTTGGCGCGCGCGGCCAAGACGAAATC
>NZ_RZPI01000742.1:0-2585 GCF_003998715.1 Mesorhizobium sp. M7A.F.Ca.CA.002.15.2.1 | reverse complement strand
GCCATGATTATTACGAACATTGGCTGGCGGCGCTGGAAAGCCTGCTTGCCTCGAAGGGACTGGCCGCCAAGGCCGATGTCGACGCGATGGCTGAGGCCTGGGAGCGCGCGGCACATGCCACCCCGCACGGCAAGCCGATCCTGCTGGAGAACGATCCTGGACCCTGACAGCAGGCTGCGAGCAGCCAGGCCAAAAAGATCAGTTTAGTCTTCCGTTATCTCAGTCCGGATTTCGCTCCTGCACTCAGTTGCAAATATTGGGGCCACCAGCGACCATATCCCCATGATGGAAAAGCCTGCCGCGCCCTGGCCTTTGCTGCAAATCGCGATCGAGCCGAAATCGAAGGCCGATCAGGAGCGGCTGCGTATCGCCTTGGCGAAGCTGGCGGACGAGGATGCTTTCTTCCGCGTCATGCAAGACGAGGAATCGGGCCAGACCATTATCGCCTTCATGGACGAACTCCACCTCGACATCATCATTGACCACCTGCGTCGCGAGTCCCAGGTCGATGTGAATATTGGTTCTCCACAAGTGGCCTATCGCGAGACGATCACCCGTACGCACAAGCAGGACTTCACGCACAAGAGGCAGTCCGGCGGCACCGGTCAGTTCGCCCGCGTCAAGATCATGTTCGAGCCGAACGCGGACAGCGCGGACTCCGTGTTCGAGTCCAGGATCGTCGGTGGTGCGCTTCATGGCGAATACATTGCGGGCGTCGAAAAGGGGCTGCGCAGCATATTGTCCTCAGGTCCATTTGCGGGCTTCCCGATGATCGGCGTCAAGGCGGTGCTGATGGATGGCGCTTTCCACGATACCGATTCCTCGGCTCTGGCTTTCGAGATCGCCGGCCGCGCCTGCTTTCGCGAAGCCGCGCCACGCCTCGGCGTGCAGTTGCTCGAGCCGATCATGAAGGTCGAAGTAATGACTTCAGCAACCCATGTCGGCAACGTCATCGCCGAACTGCAAAGCCGCCGTGGCCAGATCCTGAGTCGGGAAATCCGCGGCGTGGTCGTCGTCGTCAACGCGACAGTGCCGCTTAGAAATATGTCCAAGCTGGAGGATGCACTCCGGTCCTGTTCGAACGGGCAGGCACGGTTGAGCGTCAGCTATGCCGGATACGCTCCCGTTCCGCTACCACCCGACGACCGCGACCCGCGGGCCGCCATGGCCATTGCCTGAATTTCGCTTCCAGCCGACGTGGTCGATTGTTCCCTTTACGTTCTTGTCTGTGCCTGATAGCCTGACCCGTCGGCGGCACTTAAGCGTCCCGGCGCATCGATGATGATGGCGGCTGTCTTGTCTTTCCCTTGCGAATCCGGTCTCTCGCGCTGATGGAATTCTCTCCCCAACAGGACGAGGCGCTGCAAGCGGTCGCCCGCTGGCTGAAGATCGGCCAGCCGCAGCTGTTCCGGCTGTTCGGCTATGCCGGCACCGGCAAGACGACGCTGGCGCGCTATTTCGCCGAGCATGTCGACGGCCAGGTGCAGTTCGCCGCCTTCACCGGCAAGGCCGCGCAGGTGCTGCGCTCCAAGGGCGCGGTCAATGCGCGTACCATCCATTCGCTGATCTACCGGCCGAAAGGCGAGGAATCGGTGTCGGACGAAATCACCGGCAAGACGTCGATGTCGCCGACTTTTTCGCTCAACCGGCAGAGCCCGATCTCGCGGGCCAAGCTGGTCGTCATCGACGAATGTTCGATGGTCGACGAGCAACTCGGCCGCGACCTGATGAGTTTCGGCACGCCGATCCTGGTGCTTGGCGACCCCGGCCAGTTGCCGCCGATCTCGGGCGGCGGCTTCTTCACCGACCACGAGCCGGATTTTCTGCTCACCGAAATCCACCGGCAGGCGCGCGACAACCCGATCCTGCGGCTGGCGCTCGATGTGCGCGAGGGCCGCGAGTTCATGCGTGGCGACTATGGCACGGCGCAGGTGATCGGCAAGGAAGACGTTACCCAGGAACTGGTGCTGAAGGCGGACCAGGTGCTGGTCGGCACCAATCGCACGCGGCGCCGCTACAATCAGCGGCTGCGCGAGCTCAAGGGCTTCAACGCCGACTATCCGCAGGCCGGCGACAAGCTCGTCTGCCTGCGCAACGATCCGGCAAAGGGCCTGCTCAACGGCTCGCTGTGGAAGGTGATGACATCGTCGCGCGAGACGGTGAAGCCCGGCATCAACCTTCTGGTGTCGCCGGAAGAGGACGATCCGGATCGCGGCGTCGCCAAGATCAAGCTGCTCAAGGCGGCGTTCGAGGATCCGGACGCCGATATCCCCTGGCAGCAGAAGAAGCGCTTCGACGATTTCGACTATGGCTACGCGCTGACCGTGCACAAGGCGCAGGGCTCACAGTGGAACGAGATCGTGCTGTTCGATGAAAGCTGGGCCTTCAAGGAAACCCGCCAGCGCTGGCTCTACACCGCCATCACGCGGGCGGCCGAGCGGCTGACGATCGTCAGGTAGGGGCGCCGGATGCTGTTGCCCCGATAGGCTGTGCGGCAAGCCATTGCCAGGCGGCAGCCTCGTCCTCCGTCCTGAAATGCCTGATTTCGATGGGTGGTGAGGACGGCAGAAAGCGTTGTGCGTCCG
>NZ_RZPI01000741.1:2198-2592 GCF_003998715.1 Mesorhizobium sp. M7A.F.Ca.CA.002.15.2.1 | reverse complement strand
GTCGTCGGCGTCGATGCGCAGCGTCATCTTCTTAAGGATCGGCTGCTCCTCGGTGTAGCCGACATTGACGTTGTTCAGCGCCACGATCGGCGAGGCCACCGTCTTCACCGGCTCGGGGAAGGAGAACGGCCGCACCGAGTCGTTCACCAGGGCCGCGATCGGCTTCATCTTTTCCAGTGCCTTGATGCGCGACTGTGCCTGTCTCGCCTTGGAGGCCTTGGCGCGGAACCGTTCGACGAAGGATTCCATGTGCTTACGCGCGGCTTCCTGCTTGACGCGGCCCTTCTCCTGCAATTCCTTCTGTTCGGTGTATTGACGCTCGAACTGGTCGTAGCCGCCGCGCCAGAAGGTCAGCTTCTTCTGGTCGAGGTGAACGATCGAGTTGACGGCGCGG
>NZ_RZPI01000741.1:0-2188 GCF_003998715.1 Mesorhizobium sp. M7A.F.Ca.CA.002.15.2.1 | reverse complement strand
CGGTTGAGCAGGTCGCGGTCGTGCGAGATCAAAAGCACGGTGTGCGGATATTTCGACACGTAGTTTTCCAACCACAGCGTGCCTTCAAGATCGAGATAGTTGGTCGGCTCGTCGAGCAGCAGCAGATCGGGCTCGGCAAACAGCACCGCGGCGAGCGCCACGCGCATGCGCCAGCCGCCGGAAAAGGAGGAGGCCGGACGCCGTTGCGCAGCGTCATCGAAGCCGAGGCCGGCGAGAATGGTGGCGGCGCGGGATTCGGCTGAGTGCGCGTCGATGTCGGCCAGCCGCATATGGATGTCGGCGATGCGGTGCGGATCGGTCGCCGTCTTTTCCTCTTCGAGCAACGCCGTGCGTTCGAGATCGGCCTTGAGCACGATCTCGATCAGCGCATCCTCGGTGCCTGGCGCTTCCTGCGCCACCTGGCCGATGCGGGTGCTCTTCGGCAGGCTGATCGAGCCTGTCTCGGACGGGAAATCGCCGGTAATGGCCTTGAACAGCGTCGTCTTGCCGGTACCGTTGCGGCCGACGAGGCCGGCTTTGGTGCCGGCTGGCAAGGTCAGCGAGGCATGGTCGAGAAGCAGGCGTCCGGCCATGCGGAGCGATAGGTCGTTGATGATCAGCATGGCCGCGCTTTTGCACCGGACATCAACGCTTCGCAAGGCCTTGCGGGCCAGTTGGCCGCA
Organism: Mesorhizobium sp. M7A.F.Ca.CA.002.15.2.1; assembly: GCF_003998715.1. Classification (NCBI taxonomy): domain Bacteria; kingdom Pseudomonadati; phylum Pseudomonadota; class Alphaproteobacteria; order Hyphomicrobiales; family Phyllobacteriaceae; genus Mesorhizobium; species Mesorhizobium sp. M7A.F.Ca.CA.002.15.2.1. Next base: position 1,505 of record NZ_RZPI01000741.1, on the reverse strand, counting down.
CAAGGCCTCGAAACGACGCCCGCGAGGGCGCCGTCAAAGCAGCCGAACGGTGGCTTGCCTGCTCTCAGGCAGTCGCCTTGCGCTTCGTTGCCTTGGCGACAGCGGCCGGCGCTGCTGCCGGCTTGCGGCCAAGTCCCGTCGACTTTGCCAGCGCCGATCGCGTCGCCGAGTAGTTCGGCGCAACCATCGGATAGTCCGGCGGCAAGCCCCATTTGGCCCGATAGTCGTCCGGGCTTAGGCCGTAGTCGGTCCGCAGATGCCGCTTGAGCGACTTGAACTTCTTTCCGTCCTCAAGGCAGATGATGTAGTCGGGAAACACCGACTTCTTCGGATTGACTGCCGGAACCAGGTTTGGAGTTTCCGCGACAACTGCACCAGCGAGCTTGCGAACCGAAGCACTGACGCTGGCAATCAACTCAGGCAGGCCGGAAGCCGGAAGGGGATTGTTGCCTACATAGGCCGAGACAATATCGGCCGTCAGCTCGATAACGGTCTTATCATCGATATTTGACAATTCTTTCACCTTATTTGCGACAAAATCCTCCACCCCAGCGAAGACTTGTGTCGATGTATCTCTTTAACCGCGTCCCCCAACGGACCGCCAAGTCTCATAAAAGAATGAAGAATCGGCCAAAATAGCATTCATGCGAAATCGACGCCGTGCAAATTAGAAAATCTAATACTTGGAACCAGCAGACTTAGCGGCAGGACTTTCGTCCAATATCTCCAGAATACGCTTCCAGCGGGCGCAGCGCGCCAAATCCTTTTGTTCTATCGCCTTTTCGGCCCTCATCGCGGCGTAAAGCGGTGCCTCGACGCCGAATTCGTCGATCAGCCAATGCGCTTCCTGAATGGCCAGACGCTCATTCTCGTCAAACATGGTTTTCGGCCTCCGAACGTTCCACACCGACCGCGACACAACTGCCGATGACGAGAATGGCTCCGACAATGGCCGTCACCGTCAGCCGTTCGCCGGACAAGGTCAAAAGCAGGGTCGAGGCGATCGGCGTGAGATAGGCGACCACCGCGACCCTGCCGCTGCCTTCAAGCTTCAAGGCGCGCGACCAGAAATAGTAGCCCAAGCCCATCGGACCGGCGCCGAGATAAAGGCCGAGAGCCAGGTCCGCGCCGATGGGCCAGGTGAAACCGTCGCGAGCGCACCACAGAAACGTCAAAGCGACGCCGATCAACGATGAGGGCAGCAACAGGCGATCGGCTGGGGTGGCGACCCGTCCCACCATGATCGAATAGAAGGCCATGCACAGCGCCGACCCGAATGCGGCGAGATACCCGACCAGATCGCCGTCGAGCCAGGATTGGTTGCGCCCTCCCGAAATCACCAGCGCGACGCCGATGAAGCCTACCACCGCGGCGAGACCCAACAGTGCCGGACGCCGCGGATTTTCCAAGGCAATGACTGCCGCCGCGACCATCAACGGCCAGGTGTAGGCGACCAGATTGGCCTCGATCACCGGCATCGAAGCGAAGGCGATGTATTGCAGCAC
>NZ_RZPI01000740.1:0-2598 GCF_003998715.1 Mesorhizobium sp. M7A.F.Ca.CA.002.15.2.1 | reverse complement strand
CAATGAGATAACGCTGGCGAGTGCCGATTTATTCCCGGTCGGGGTGAAATCTTATTGTTCTTGCTTGCCTTTATCCGTTTTCCCTCGCCGCCCGTGTCAAAAGCCGCTGATAGAACAGGCCGATACCGATCAGAACCGCGCCGAGGCCGATGAAGGATAGCGCCCGGAGTACGCCTTCCAACTCCGACATGTCGAATATGAAGACCTTCAGCACGGCGATCGCGATCAGCGCGGCCGAAGCGATGCGCAGCACCTGCGATTTCAGCCAGACGCCAGCTGAGAGCAGCGCAACGCCAATCACCAGCCAGAGCGCCGAATAGGTGTAGGTTTCCAACTGGCCGAGGCCGCTCCACAGGCCGATGAATTCGCCCTTGAACAGGCGCCTCACCGACAGCGTGGCATAGGCGAAGGCAAGCGCGGCAGACACCACGGCCAGCATCTGCGCATACCATTTTGGCCGCTTGTCCCTGGCGTAGAGCGCCAGTCCCCCGGCGGCGACCGCCGGCAGGAGATAGGCGAGGAACAACAGGTTGAACACCGGGATACGGCCGGTCGATTCGTCGGTAAGCAAAGGATTCAGCACCACGAAATGCCTGACAACGATGAAAGCGACCGAGGCCACACCGGCGGCCATCGAACCATAGCGCAGCACCGAGCTTGGCGAGCGCATGTCGATGGCGACCAGGATGGCGCCGGCGCCGATGGCGATCAGGGTGTAGATCGACTGTTCGGCGAGCGTCATGGCACCCGTGTCGATGACGCCGCCATGCATGGCGTGGCGCACCAGCATGGCGAGCGTGAGCAGCGCAAACAGCGCCGCCGCCGCTTCCATGGCAAGGCGCGGTCGGCCGTTGGTGGTGCGCGCTAGCTGCCACGCGGCGAAGCCGAAGGCCAGTGCGGGCACGCCGTAGCCCGGCAGCAGCCAGTTGAACACCGGCGTCGTCGACAGGAAGCCGGCGCCGACAATGGTCGGGTCGAAGGCGACACGGCCAAGCACCGCGATCACCGCGCCGACCGAAATCCAGCCGAGCACCGGATAGGAGCGCCAGCGCGTGGCCAGCGCCGGCACGATGGCCGCCGCACCGAGCAGGATGGTGGTCCAGCCGGAATCGAAAGCCATATGCATGAGCAGGAGCCCGGCGATGGCCGCGCCGCCCAGGGCAAACGAGACCGCGACACCGCCCTTGAGCGGCGGCTCCTCGGCCCGCGCGATCCACTCGCCGCCGGCGGCGAAAATGACGACCAACAGTGCCGCTGCGGCGGCGTAGACAGGGTCACGGTCGAGATTGCCGAAAGTGAACCAGAGCGCCAGCAGGACGACCAGCGGGACGATGACGCCCCACGCCGCCCATGAGGCCGCACGTATCTGTGTCCCAGCGGCGAACCGGCGCGCGGCCCAGAAGCCGGCGCCGATGAAGACCAGGCCGAGTGCGATGCCGATGCGCAAGGTCAGCGCGTTGGACGTGGCCACCGGCAGTCCGTCGACGCCCAGGGCGCCGCCCGAAAAATCGGAAGCGATCGAGGTTGGCGGGATAATGCCGAGATAGATCAGCACCGTGACCAGTCCCGCGGCATAGAGGAGCGGCAGCGCCAGCGGACGATAAAGCGTGACCGCCACCATCGCGGCGATCACCACCGCGCCCGGCAAGGCATAGCCGGCGGCAGCAAAGGCCGGGTCTACCGACAGGCCCAGTGCCGAGAATGCGACGAACAGGCCAGGCACGATGGACGGCCAGTCGAAAGCCCTGTCTGGCGTGGTTTCGTCGCCACGGCGAGCGAGCCAGACAAGGGCGAGCACGGCCAGCGTGACGGCGTCGATGAGCAGGATCGCAGAGAGGTTCGCCCCCGGCGCATCGGTCATATAGAGAATGGTCCAGACACCGGTGCCGAAAAAGGCAGCCGCCATCAGCAACTTCCAGTCGCGCATGCGGGCGATGACGCCGGTGGCGGCAAGCACGATGGCGAGATAGCCGAACAGCGCCCAGGGATTGGGTGCCTGCGAGGCGACGAGCACCGGCGTCACCATGGCGCCGACAAGGCCGACGCCGGCCAGCGCCTGGCCGTGGACGAGCGCAGCGGCAATGGTTGCCACACCGATGGCCCCAAGCAGCGTGAAGGCGAGCGCCGGCCCGATGAAACCGTAAATGCCATGCGCGGCGTAGACGGTGCCGAACAGGATGAAGGCACCGGCCGCTGTCAAGATCGCCGGAATATAGGCGCCCGCGGCGCCTTGTACGGGCATCTTGAAGCCGGTGCGGCGGACGAACTCGCCGCCCACGACCAGCACAAGGCCGAGCGCGCCGGCCATGGTCAGCCGTACGCCGGGGCCGAAAATGCCGGCTTCGATGGTGTAGCGGATCAGGAACAGACCGCCCAGCGCCAGGGCGATGCCGCCGACCCAGACCGCCCAGCGGGTGCCGAGCGCGGTTTCGACATCGGATTGGCGGGCGGCTTTCGTCGCTCCGGGAAGCTCCGCGGGTTCCACCGCCTTCGGCGCCGGTTCTGGAGCGGTCCACGGCCCGGACACGATCTCGCCGGTCGAGTCTTCCGTTTCCGTGGGTGGCGCCGGTGCGGCGACCGGCTCGCTTGTCGCTGGAG